>DATIZW010000277.1:0-6061 GCA_035516875.1 Steroidobacteraceae bacterium | reverse complement strand
TCACGGCGATCCTCTGGCTCGTGATCCTCGACATGGTGCGGGTGTGCATGCGGCGGCTGCGCGGCCTGCCGCTGCGCTCGAGCTCCGAGGCGCCGTACCGCGAGCGCCGCCTGCCGGCGGCAGTGGCGGCGGGGCGCTGATGGAGCGCGCGAGCCGCATCGGGCGCGCGCTGCGCGCGTGTGGCGCGGCGCTGTGGCGCGCTCTGCGGGCGCTGAGCGGCGATGACGCGTACGAGCGCTACCGCGCTCACCACGCCGCACATCATCCCGGTGAGCCACCTCTCAGCCGGCGCGCATTCTGCGCACAGGCTACGCAGCGCAAATGGGGCGGCGTCAGCCGCTGCTGCTGAGGCGCGACCGCGCGCGGCGAACGGCGCACCAACGGCGGAAGATGCTAACATTGTCGGTTTAAACGGGGCGTGCCCCGGGGTCAGCGTCCCAGGTCGGCGGCAGGTGGCGATATGGCACTGAAGATCATGATTCTCGGGGCGAACGGCTTCATCGGCAGCGCGCTCACCGACGCGATCCTGCGCGAGCGGGATTGGGAGGTCTATGGCATCGACCTCGCGGATAACAAGCTCGGCGCTCTGCCGGAGAACGAGCGTTTCCATTTCGTCGAGGGCGACATCACCATCAACAAGGAGTGGGTCGAGTATCACGTGAAGAAATGCGACGTGGTGGTGCCGCTGGTGGCTATCGCCAACCCGGCGCAGTACGTGACGCATCCGTTGCGGGTCTTCGAGCTCGACTTCGAAGCCAACATCGACGTGGTGCGCCATTGCGTCAAGTACGGCAAGCGGCTGATCTTCCCTTCGACCTCCGAGATCTACGGCATGTCGCCGGACGCGGTGCTGGACGAGGAGAGGAGCGCGCTGGTGTACGGCCCGATCAACAAGCAGCGCTGGATCTACGCGGCCTGCAAGCAGCTGCTCGACCGCGTCATCTACGCCTATGGTGTGCGCGACAACCTCGACTACACGCTGTTCCGGCCCTTCAACTTCATCGGCCCGAATCTCGACAACGTCGAGGAGCCCAAGGAAGGCAGCTCGCGCGTGTTCACACAGTTCCTCTCCAACGTGCTCTACCGGCGCCCGATCAAGCTGGTCGACGGCGGCAGCCAGAAGCGCTCGTTCACCTACATCGACGATGCCATCGGGTGCCTGCTCACCATCCTCGAGAACCGTGACGGCTGTGCCAGCCGGCAGATCTTCAACATCGGCAACCCCGACAACTGCATCTCGATCCGCGACCTGGCGCAACGCACCATCCGCATCGCCCAGGAGTTCCCGGTGCTGCGCGATAGTGCGCGCGGCACCGAGATCGTGGACATCTCCGCCACCGAGTACTACGGCAAGTACTACCAGGACATCCAGGTGCGCGTCCCCAACATCGAGGCCGCGCGGCGCGCGCTCGGCTGGTCGCCCACCACCGACATGGACACCGCCATCCGGCGCACCATCGAGTTCTACGTGAGGCAGGAAGGCTTCGGCACGCTCGCGGCGGCGATGGCGGCTGGCTAGCTGCGGCGCGCTTATCAAGGCACGATGGGCCCGGGTTCGGAGCAGGGGTTGCGCGCCGCCGCACCCGCCTGGCTCTTATGGCTGTTGCTGGCGCTCGCCTGGGGTGCGAGCCTGCAGGTGCGCCCGATGCTCGATCCGGACGAGGGCCGCTATGCGGAGATCCCGCGCGAGATGCTCGCGAGCGGCGACTGGGTTACACCTCGCTTCAACGACCTGAAGTATTTCGAGAAACCGCCGCTGCAGTACTGGGCGACCGCAGCGATCTACGCCGTCTTCGGGCTCGACGAGTGGAGCTCGCGGCTGTGGTCGGTGGGGCTCGCGTTCGCCTGCCTGGCGCTGGTGTTCGCGTGGACCGGGCGGCTGTTCGGACCCGACAGCGCACTCGGCGCGCTCACGGCTCTCGGCGTGAGCCCCTACTTTCTCGTGGTCGGCCATCTCAACCTCCTCGACGGCGCATTCACCTTCTGGCTGACCGCGGCGGTGCTCGCCTTCACCCTGGCGCAGGGCGCGCCGCCGCGCTCGAGCACCGAACGCAACTGGATGCTCGCCGCCTGGGTGCTCGCCGCGCTCGCGGTGCTCTCGAAGGGAATCGTCGTCCTGGTGCTGGCCGGCGGGACGCTCATTCTCTACACGCTCCTGCAACGTGACCTCATCACCTGGCGGCGCTTGCACGCACTGCCCGGGCTCGCCCTGTTCCTGCTCATCACCGCGCCGTGGTTCGTCGCGGTCTCGCTGCGCAACCCGAGCTTTCCAGGATTCTTCTTCGTGCACGAGCACTTCGCGCGCTTCCTCACCACGGTGCACCAGCGCGTCGAACCGTGGTGGTTCTTCCTTCCGCTGCTGCTCGCCGCGGTGATGCCGTGGCTGGCGCCGCTCGCCCGCGGCGCGCGCGGCGCATGGGAGGAGGGTGCTCCCGGCGCGCCCGCCGGGCCCTTCCGGCCGCGCCGCTTCCTGCTCCTCTACGCTGCGCTCACCCTGGTGTTCTTCTCCGCCTCGGGCTCGAAACTCGCCCCCTACATCCTGCCGATGGTGCCGGTGCTTGCCGCGCTTGCCGGGGCGGCCACGCGCGACCCCGAGCGGCTCGCCCGTCACGCCGCGCGCGTCGGCGCGGGCTTCGTCCTTTTGGTCGCGGCAGGTCTCCTCGTCTACAGTGCGCGCCGCAACAGTTTCGTGCCGCGTGAGGCGCTCACCTGGGCGTTCGCGGCGAGCCTGGTGAGCCTCGCTGCGCTCGCGGCGCGCCCGCTACTGCGCGGACGGCGGCTCCCCACGGTCGTGGTGACGGTCGCGGCGGCGAGCCTCGCCTGGCAGTTCCTGTTATGTGAGTACACCGTCATCCCGCCGTCGCGTTCTGCCCGGAACCTGGTCGATGCCGTGCGGCCCTTCATCGACACGCACACGGCGCTGTACAGTGTCGGCCAGTACCGTGAGACGATCTCGCCCTATCTCGGCCGCACACTGCAGCTGGCCGGTTACGAGGGGGAGCTGCGCTTCGGGCTGGACGAGGAGCCCGCGTGCAGAATGTCGACGGCGCAGTTCGCCGCGCGCTGGAGCGCCGGCGGCCCCGCCGTGGCATTCTTCGATCCCGGGGTCTGGGACACCTGGCGGCGGCGGGGTCTTCCCGGGCGCGTGATTGCCGCCGACAACTACACGGTCGCCGTGAGCCGCCTGTGAGACTGACCGACTTTGGGATCCTCTTCTGCGGCGTGCTGCTCAATGCACTGGCCCAGCTCGGACTCAAGGCTGCAACGCGCGCCTCGGGCCCGCTGGTTGCCGGGGATGCGCGCTTGTGGCAGCGGGCGCTCGACGTGCTGGTCGTGCCCTCGCTATGGTATGCACTGTGTGCCTACGGCCTGTCGGTCATCGTCTGGCTGGTCGGACTGTCGCGCGTGCCGGTGAGCCAGGCGTACCCGTTGCTGTCGCTCGGCTATGTCATCAACATCGGCCTCGCCTGGTGGCTGCTCGGTGAGGTGCCCAACGCACAGCGCGTCGCGGGCATCGGCGTCATCGTGCTGGGTGTGGTCCTGGTTGCGCGCTCATGAACGATTCCACTAAATCCGCCCTGCCGGTGCTGCCCTTTACCCGCCCGAGCATCGACGAGGAGACGATCGCCGCGGTGGCGGAGGTGCTGCGCTCGGGGTGGCTGGCGAGCGGCCCGAAGGTCGCGCAACTCGAGGCGGAGCTGTCGGCCTATCTCGGCGGCCGACCGGTGCGCACGCAGACCTCGGCGACCGCCGGCCTCGAGATGGCGCTGCTCGCCTGCGGCATCGGCCCGGGCGATGAGGTCATCACGCCCGCGTTGAGCTTCGTCGCCACGGCCAACGTGATTCTGCGCGTCGGCGCCCGCCCGGTCTTCGTCGACGTCGGGCTCGACTCGCGCAACATCGACCTCGAGCAGGCGGAGGCGGCGATCACCCCGCGCACCCGCGCCATCCTGCCGGTGCACTTCGCCGGGCTGCCGGTGGACATGGAGCGGCTGTACGCGATCGCCGGGCGGCACGGGTTGCGCGTGATCGAGGACGCGGCTCACGCCATCGGCTCGGTGTGGCAGGGCCGTCGCATCGGCAGCTTCGGCGACCTGGTGTGCTTCAGCTTTCACCCCAACAAGAACATGACGACGATCGAAGGCGGCGCGATCTCCGGCGGCTCACCCGAGGAGGTGAAGGCAATCGAGCTGCATCGCTGGCACGGCCAGGTGAAGTCGGGGCCCGACGGGTTCGATACGCTGCTTCCCGGAGGCAAGTACAACCTCTCCGATGTCGCCGCTGCGGTCGGCCTCGGGCAGCTGCGAAGCCTCGAGCGATTCAACGCACGCCGCCGCGAGCTGGTGGCCCGCTACTATGAGCTGTGGGGTCGGGATGCGCCGCTGCGGCTGCCTGAGCGTGGGGACGACGGCCACAGCTGGCACGTGTTCACACCGCTCCTGCCGCTCCCCAAGCTCACCATTTCACGCGCGCAGTTCATGGAGGCGATGAAGGCGCGCGGGATCGGCGTCGGTGTCCATTACCCGGCCATTCATCTCTTCAGCGCTTACCGGGCGCTCGGATTTCGCCCGGGGCAGTTCCCCAATGCCGAGCGCATCGGGCGCGAGACCGTCACGCTGCCGCTCTTCCCGGCGATGGAGCTGCGCGACGTCGAGCGCGTGGTCGCGACCGCGAATGCCGTCCTCGCGGAGGCGCGCCAGTGAGCCCCGACGTTTCGGTCGTCATCCCCGTATACAACGAGGAGGAGGGGCTGCCGCTGCTGTTCGCGCGGCTCTATCCGGCGCTCGACGCGCTCGGCCGCCCGTACGAGGTCGTGTTCGTCGACGACGGCAGCTCCGATGGCTCCGTCGCCGCGCTGCGCGAGCAGTTCCAGCGCCGCCCGGACGTGACGCGGGTGGTGATGCTCGCGCGCAACGCCGGCCAGCACCTGGCGATCCTCGCCGCGTTCGCACAGACGCGTGGCACCTACGTGATCACCCTCGACGCCGACCTGCAGAATCCGCCCGAGGAGATCGCGCGGCTGGTCGCCGCCATGGACGCGGGCGCCGACTACGTGGGCACCATCCGCGTCAGCCGTCAGGACGTACTGTGGCGCAAGGCGGCGTCACGGCTGCTCAACCGGGTGCGCGAGGGGACGACCTCCATCCATATCACCGACCAGGGCTGCATGCTGCGCGGCTATCACCGCAACGTGGTCGATGCGGTCAACCGCTGCACCGAGGTCAGTACCTACGTGCCGGCGCTGGCCTACACCTTTGCGCGCCATCCGGTGGAGATCGAGGTGGCGCACGCCGAGCGCACCGTCGGGCAATCGAAGTACTCGCTGTTCCGGCTCATCCGCCTGAACTTCGACCTGATGACCGGCTTCTCGGTGGCGCCGCTGCAGTTCTTCTCGATGAGCGGCATCGTCATCGCGCTCCTCTCGCTCGGCTTTGTGCTCTATCTCGCCATCCGCCGCCTGATCGTCGGTCCCGAGGCCGAGGGCCTCTTCACGCTGTTCGGCATCGCGTTCTTCCTCATCGGCGTGGCGCTCATCGGACTTGGCGTGGTGGGCGAGTACGTCGGCCGAATCTACGAGCAGGTGCGCCAGCGGCCGCGCTACACGGTGGCCGCGGTGCTCGAGGATAGCGACGCCGCGCCGCCGGCACGCCTCGCGCGCACGACGTCCGCAACGCTGCCGGCGCCGCTGTCGACGCCCGAGCGCGTGGGAGGAGCGGCGGAGTGAGCCAGGCGCGGGCGGTGGTCTTCGCCTATCACGACGTCGGAGTGAGGTGCCTCAAGACGCTGCTGTCGGCGGGAGTGGAAATCCCGCTCGTGGTGACAGCGCCCGACGATCCGCACGAGACTCGCTGGTACGCAAGTGTCGCGGCCACCGCCGCCGACTACGGGCTGCCGCTGATCGCCACTGCCGAGGCCAGCGCGGCGGAGTTGCTGCGCACGGTGTGCGCGCTGCGGCCGGACTTCGTGTTCTCCTTTTACTACCGCTCGCTGCTGCCCGCGCCGCTCCTGGCGGCGGCGCGCCGCGGCGCCCTCAACATGCACGGCTCGCTGCTGCCGAAGT
>DATIZW010000276.1:0-17659 GCA_035516875.1 Steroidobacteraceae bacterium | reverse complement strand
TGGCTCGCCTTCATCAACTCCGAGGTTCATAAGTCATTCTCACCGCTGTTCCGCAAGGACGCCCCCGAGGACGTCAAGCAGTACACACGCAAGAACCTGGCGGTGCGCCTGGACTATCTGAGCCGCGTGCTCGCCGGCCGGACCTTTCTCATGGGCGAGCAGTTCACGGTCGCCGATCCGTACCTGTTCACCGTGCTCGGCTGGGGGTCGCACGTCGACGTCGACATCGGTCCCCAGCTCAAGCGCTACGTGGAGCGTATCGGCGCGCGGCCGCATGTCATCGCGGCCATGAAGGCCGAGGGGCTGATCAGGTAGCGGCGGGGTGCGGCCGGGCGGCCCCGGGAGTGGCTACCGGCCGTTTGCTGCTACCATCGGTGTAGGTTTGCACGCGAGAGGACGCAATGGCTACCAAACTCAACAAGCAGCTGAAGCGCGAGATAGACGTGGACGGTAAGCCCTACATGATCACGCTCTCGCCGGAAGGAGTGAAGCTCACCGAGAAGGGCAAGCGCCTAGGGCGCGAGCATAGCTGGAAGGAGCTGCTCGGCGGCGAAGGTGGCGCATCAGCCACCTCTCCGAACCCCGGCGCATCGTTTGGCGAGATAAGTTAGCACTCCCCGAGGCGCCGATGCCCCAGGAAACCCTGCGGGAGCTGCTTGCGCGCGTGCACGAGCACCTGAGCGTCAGCGGCTCGGTCGATCAGGAGTCGCGGCAGCTGCTCGGCACGGTGATGCGCGACATCGAGCGGGCACTGCAGCCGGCGCCGGCCGGCGCTGCGGCCGCGCAGGCCCAGCGCCTCGAACTGCTGGCGGTGAGATTCGAGGCCGGGCATCCGGGTCTGGCGGAGACCCTGCGCGAGCTCATCGACGCGCTGGTCAAGGCCGGGATCTAGAGTTCAGCAACGAAACGGCCCGACGTGGCTGTCCACGCCGGGCCGCTGTGCTTTGCCAGCGGATGGCGCCGCGCGCCTTCAGTCGTCCATGAGAAAACTGCGCAGCTGCTCGCTGCGGCTCGGATGGCGCAGCTTGCGCAGCGCCTTCGCCTCGATCTGGCGGATGCGCTCGCGCGTGACGTCGAACTGCTTGCCAACCTCTTCCAGGGTGTGGTCGGTGTTCATGTCGATGCCGAAGCGCATGCGCAGCACCTTGGCTTCGCGCGGCGTCAGCTGCGCCAGCACTGCGTGCGTCGTCTCGCGCAGCGACTCCATGGTCGCCTGATCGACCGGTGAGGCCACCGAGGTGTCCTCGATGAAATCGCCGAGATGCGAATCCTCGTCGTCGCCGATCGGCGTCTCCATCGAGATCGGTTCCTTGGCGATCTTCAGCACCTTGCGCACCTTGTCCTCGGGCATCTCCATGCGCACCGCCAGCTCCTCGGGAGTCGGCTCGCGGCCCATCTCCTGCAGCATCTGCCGCGAGATGCGGTTGAGCTTGTTGATGGTCTCGATCATGTGCACCGGGATACGGATGGTGCGCGCCTGGTCGGCGATCGAGCGGGTGATGGCCTGGCGGATCCACCAGGTGGCGTAGGTGCTGAACTTGTAGCCGCGGCGGTATTCGAACTTGTCGACCGCTTTCATCAGGCCGATGTTGCCTTCCTGGATGAGGTCGAGGAACTGCAGTCCGCGGTTGGTGTACTTCTTGGCGATGGAGATCACCAGGCGCAGGTTAGCCTCCACCATCTCCTTCTTGGCGCGGCGTGCCTTGGCCTCGCCGATCGACACTTCGCGGTTGACTTCCTTGATGTCGTTGATGCTGAGGTGGTAGCTGCCCTCGACCTGCTCGAGCTTCTTCTGCCGCCGCTCGATCTCATCCTTGAACTTCGCGAGCGCGGTGGAGTACTTCTTGCCGCCCTTGACGTGCTTGCCGAGCCAGCGCGGGTTGGTCTCGTTCTTGGGGAACGAGGCGATGAAGTCCTTGCGCGGCATGCCGGCATCGCGCACCGCGATGATCATGATCTCCTTCTCGAGCTGGCGCAGCTCCGCCACGTGCGTGCGCAGGTTCAGAATCAGCGCATCGAACATGCGCGGCGACAGGCGCAGCTCCATGAACTCGTCGGCGAGCCTCTTGCGCAGACGCAGCGTCTTCGGATCGCGCGCACCGAGCTTGCCGATCGAGCCGAGCACCTGGGCGTGGAACTTGGCGATCGACGCGAAGCGTGTTGCCGCCTCGAGCGGATCGGGGCCGGTGTCGATGGCCTCCTCCTCGCTGTCGCCGCCTTCCTCCTCGTTCTCCTCGTCGTCGTCCGCCTTCTCCTCCGGCGCGACCACCTCCACCCGCGTCGGGTTCTGCGGCTGCGCGATGATGTCCGGCGCGTTCGGGTCGATGAAGCCGACGATCACGTCCACCAGGCGCGCCTGACCGCTCTTCACCGGCTCGTAAGCCCGCAGCAGGAAATCGTAGGTCGGCGGGTACAGCGCGAGTGCGCTGCGTACCGCATCGAGTCCCTCCTCGATGCGCTTGGCGATGCGGATCTCGCCCTCGCGCGTCAGCAGCTCCACCGTGCCCATCTCGCGCATGTACATGCGCACCGGGTCGGTGGTGCGGCCGAGCTCGGCGTCGAGCGCGGCGAGTGCCGCTGCGGCCTCCTCGATCGCCTCTTCGTCCGCAGGTGCCGACGGCTCGCTCGCCAGCAGCGACTCGGTGTCCGGTGCCTTCTCGTACACCGGGATACCCATGTCGTTGATGGTGTTGACGATGTCCTCGATCTGCTCCGGATCGACGATCTCGGAGGGCAGGTGATCGTTCACCTGTGCATAGGTGAGGTAGCCCTGTTCCTTGCCGCGCGCGATCAACAGCTTCAACTGCGACTGCCGGTCCTCCGGCATCACCGGCACGCGCCGCTCGATGCCGAGCGGGCGCTTGTCGGCGGGCTTGCCGCCGGCACCCCTGGCGTCGGCAGGTCGCGCACTGTCATTGAGCTTCGCATTGAGCGCCGGTGTACGCTCGGCCGCAGCCGCCTTTCGTCCCAACACCACGGCATGCCGGCCGCGGTCCTTGTCGCGCAGGCTGGCCACGGCCGCGACCGCCTTGTCGGCAGCCGCCGATCGTGCGGGGCGAGGCGCTGTGGCAGGACGCTTCTTGTGTACGGGCTGAGGCTTTTGCTTACGTGTCATGTGTCGGGGTGCGCTTTCGGTCCTGGGACTCCCCTATCTGCTGCCCGGATGGCTGCGCCTCAAGGGGACGAAAGGCAAAGCTCGCAATTTTATTTGACTGCGCGTGAATCACCAAATCGACTTAGCCGCCGCGGATCTCACGGTGGCTGAGTTTATCTATAAGTCTTTGAAATTCCTCGATTTCATTTGAGGCCAAGCCTCCGGCCCGGCTCTTCGCCTCGAGGGCTTCGAGTCGTCGACCGGCGGCCTGATCGGCAAGCTTGGCGAGCGCCGCCCGCAACTCCCCCGCGGCAGCGGCCGCCCCTGTAATGACCTCCTCCCGGGCGAGGAGTTTCTGCAGCGCCTCCCCGCCTTCGCGACCTGCCCAGCGCTCGATCACCTGAGCCGGAATCTCCGCGGGCTGCGCGCGCAGGTTATCGAGCAGCTCGCGCAGCAGCGCGACGCCGGCCTCATCGCTCGCATCGAGGCCCACGCGCTCAGCCGTCGTCACCTCGAGGGCGATCGCCGGGTGGTGCAGCAGCCGCACGATCGCCTGGCGCACGAGAGTCCCGCGGCCGCCGTCGCGCACTGCAGCCCTGGGACGCGTGCGGCGCGGCGCACTGCCGGCAGCGGCGGGCGGGGTCGCGGTGCGGCCCTGGGTCCACAGCTCCTCGAGCCGCACCGCGCTCAGTCCCACGACCTCGGCGAGCCGCTCGAGCAGCAGCTCACGGTAGACGCCCGCGGGCACCCTGGCGAACAGCGGTCGCGCATTTTCGGCAAAACGGGCGCGCCCGTCGGCATGCGCAAGGTCGCCCTGCTCCGATAGCTCGCGCACCAAATACTCCGAGAGCGGCAGCGCGCCGGCGACGCGCTCCTCGAACCGTGCGCGTCCCTCCTCTGCCACCAGCGTGTCGGGGTCGTGACCCTGCGGCAGGAACAGGAAGCGGATCTCGCGTCCCTCGCGTGCCTCGGGCAGCGCTTGCTGCAGGGCGCGCCACGCCGCCGCGCGTCCGGCGCGATCGCCGTCGAAGGCGAATACCACCGCCGGCACCACACGGAAGATGCGGCGCAAGTGCTCGGCGGTCGTGGCGGTGCCGAGCGTCGCCACCGCATACTCGATCCCCGACTGATGCAGCCGCACGGTGTCCATGTAACCTTCGACGACGATCAGCCGCGTGAGGTTGGCACGCGCGCGGCGCGTCTCGTACAGCCCGTAGAGCTCGCGTCCCTTGTGGAACAGGGCCGTCTCGGGGGAGTTCAGGTATTTCGGCTCGCCGGCGTCGATGACCCGCCCGCCGAAGGCGATCACGCGGCCCCGCGTGTCACGGATGGGGAACATGATCCGATCGCGGAAGCGATCGTAGTGACGGTCGCCGTCGCGTACCGCGCCGCGCTCGCGCTCGACGATCAGGCCCGCATCGGCGAGCAGGCGCCGCTCGCCGTCGCTGCCGCCGAAGCGGCGCAGCAACTCGTTCCACGAATTCGGCGCATAGCCGATGGCGAAGCGCTCGATGATTTCGTCGCTGAGTCCGCGCCGTGCCAGATACTCGCGCGCGCGTGCCTCGCGCGTCAGCGCCTGTGTGTAGAAGCGCGCGACGCGCCCGAGCAGCTCGTAGAGCGGGTCGTCGGCTCGCCGCGCCAGGGTATCGCCCGCGGCCTGCTGCGGCACTTCCAGGCCGAGGCGCGTGGCGAGCTCCTCCACCGCTTCGGGGAATGCCATGTGGTCGTGGTCCATGAGAAAGCCGAGGGCGGTGCCGTGCTTGCCACAGCCGAAGCAGTGATAGAACTGCTTGTCCGGGCTCACCCAGAAGGAGGGGGTCTTCTCGGCGTGGAAAGGGCAGCAGGCCTTGTACTCGCGGCCCGACTTCTTCAGCTGCACCCGTGCGCCGATGATCTCCACGATGTCGGCGCGGGCGATGAGCTCGTCGATGAAGCTCTGCGGGATGCGTCCCACGTGCCGCGCCCCGATGGAAGACTCAGCCGAGTTTCTGCTTGATCCGCGCGCTGAGGGCGCCCATGTCGGCGCGACCCTGCGCCTGCGGCTTCACGACCGCCATGACCTTGCCCATGTCCTTGATCGAGGCGGCCCCGGTTGCAGCGATCGCCTTGGCGATCAGGGCGTCGATCTCCGCCTCACTCAGCTGCGCCGGCAGGTAGCCCTGCAGCAGGTCGATCTCGGCGTTCTCCTTCGCCACCAGATCCGGTCGGCCGCCGCTTTGGAATTGCGCGATGGCCTCGCGCCGCTGTTTGATCATCTTCTCGAGGACGGCGAGCACCTGGCCGTCGTCGAGGCTGATGCGCTCGTCCACTTCGCGCTGCTTGATCGCAGCGAGCGCGAGGCGGATCGTTGCGAGCCGCGCTTTCTCGCCGGCTCGCATCGCACTCTTCATGTCTTCGGTGATGCGTTCCTTCAGCGCCATGGCGCGCGCCGCCCCTAGCGGGAGCTGCGCATGCCGTCGCGGGAGACGCGCTTCATGTGGCGCTTGATGGCGGCGGCCTTCTTGCGCTTTCGCTCCTGGGTGGGCTTCTCGTAGAACTCGCGCCGGCGCAGCTCGGTGAGGATGCCGGCCTTCTCACAGGCGCGCTTGAAACGCCGCAGGGCGGCATCGAAGTACTCGTTCTCACGCACTCGAACGCTCGGCATCGAAACCTCAAGTCATTGATCAAAAAGGAGACTTTTACCCCGGGCGACCACGAGCGGCGCAGCGCGCGGGCGCTCGGGGGCGGGGGATTCTAAAGGAGTGTCGGGGCAAAGGCAAAAACGCCGCCCGCGCGGCACAACAGTTTCGGCCGCGCGCGCGCGGCGCACGCCGGGTTAGTGTGTCAGTCATGAAGCCAACGCTCGGGAGCCACCGTCTCATGTGGTGGCGCGCACGTGGCAGCGACGCAGGCGCGGCGCTCCTTGCCGCCGCGACACTGCTGCTCGCCACGACGTCGCAGGCAGCGACCGTGAGCTCCGAGGTGCGCGCCTACCGCGAGGCGCACGCCAAGGAGATTCTCGAGGAGTTCACGACTCTCCTCTCGATGCCCAACGTGGCCACCAACGTCGCCGACATCGAGAGGAACGCGCAGGCCATCGTGCACGATCTCGAGCAGCGCGGCTTCAAGGCGCGGTTGCTGTCGGCGGGCCCCGCTACGCCGCCGGCCGTCTACGGGGTGCTCGAAGTGCCCGGGGCTACGCGGACGGTGCTCTTTTATGCGCACTACGACGGCCAGCCGGTCGCGCAGCCCGAATGGCGCTCCTCCCCGTGGAAGCCCGTGGTACGTGCCGGCGCCCGTGCCAGCGATTCCCGCGATGTCGACTGGCGAGCGGCGGCGCGCCTCGATCCGCAGTGGCGGATCTACGCCCGCTCGGCGAGCGATGACAAGCTGCCCATCCAGGCGATGCTCACGGCGCTCGATGCCCTCAAGGCGGCCGGGCGTCATCCCACGGTGAACGTCAAGGTCATTTACGAGGGCGAAGAGGAACAGGGCTCGCCTCACCTCGCCGACATTCTGCGTGCCGACGCCGGTTTGCTCCGGGGCGATGTGTTCGTGCTGAGCGACGGCCCACGCCACCCCTCCGGCCGCATGCAGGTCTTCTTCGGCGCCCGCGGCGTTGTCGGCCTCGAGCTCACGGTCTACGGTCCGACGCGGCCGTTGCACAGCGGTCACTACGGCAACTGGGCTCCCAATCCGGCGGTGCTGCTGACGCACCTGCTCGACAGCCTGCGCGATGAGGACGGGCGCATCCTGATACCCGGCTTCTACGATGACGTGCGTCCGCTGACGCCGGCCGAGAAGGCGGCGCTCGCTGCGTTGCCGGACGTCGAGACCGGCCTCAAAGAGGAGCTGGCTCTCGGGCGCACCGAGGGCACGCAGCGCCTCGCCGACTCGATCGCCCGGCCCGCGCTGAACGTGCGCGGCATCCGCGTCGGCGACGTCGGGGAGTCCGCGGCCAATGCCATCTCCACCGTGGCGCGCGCCTCCATCGACTTGCGCCTGGTGCCGGATCAGACGCCGCAGGGCGTCCGGCAGCGCACCGAGGCCTTCCTCGCCGCGCAGGGCTGGGACGTGGTTGGCACGGAGCCGGATGCGGCGCGGCTGCGCTCGCACCCGAAGGTAGTGAAGCTCGAGTGGAGCCTCGATTATCCCGGCTACCGCGCCGACATGGATGCGCCGGCGGCGCGTGCGGTGGTCGCCGCCATCGAGCGCGCGACCGGGCAGACGGTGCTGCGCGTGCCGATGCTCGGCGGCAGCGTGCCGATGGCTACGTTTGCCGACGCCCTGCACATGCCGATCGTCGGGGTACCGCTCGCCAACTACGACAACAACCAGCACGCCGCCAACGAGAATCTGCGGCTGCAGAACCTGTGGGAGGGGATCGACATCTACGCGGGCCTGCTCACCGATGTCAGCTGGTAACTCGCAGGCGAAGCGCGGCATCGCCTAGAATTTCCGCATGCGTGTCCTCGCCATCGAATCCTCCTGCGACGAAAGTGCGGCCGCGGTGCTCGATGCGCACGCCGGGCTCCTGGCGCACGAGCTCTACAGCCAGGTCGAGCTGCACCGCGCCCATGGAGGTGTCGTGCCGGAGCTGGCCTCGCGGGACCACGTGCGACGGCTGCTGCCGCTCGTTGCGCGCGCGCTCGCATCCGCCGGCACCACCGCCGGGGAGCTGCACGGGGTCGCCTATACCGCAGGTCCCGGGCTCATCGGGGCGCTGCTCACCGGAGCCTCGCTGGCGCGCAGCCTCGCGTACGCCTGGGATGTGCCGGCGATCGGCGTGCATCACCTGGAGGGACACCTGCTCGCCCCGCTCCTCGAGCCCGAGCCGCCGCCGTTCCCACACCTGGCGCTGCTGGTCTCCGGCGGCCACACCCTCCTCATCGAGGTGTCGGCGGTCGGCGATTACCGCGTGTTAGGGGCCAGCCGCGATGATGCGGCGGGCGAGGCCTTCGACAAATGCGCCAAGCTCCTCGGGCTGCCTTATCCGGGTGGTCCGCAGCTCGCCGCGCTCGCCGAGCGCGGCGCGGCCGGCGTGTTCAGCTTTCCCCGTCCGATGCTCGATCGCCCCGGGCTCGAGTTCAGCTTCTCGGGACTGAAGACTGCGGTGCTGCACGCGGTGCGCGGGCGCGCGCTGACCGCGCAGCTGCGCGCGGACGTGGCCTATGCCGTGCAGCAGGCCATCGTCGAGACGCTCACCGGCAAGGCGCTGCGCGCGCTCGAGTACACCGGCCTCACCGCGCTGGTGGTGTCCGGCGGTGTCAGCGCCAACCGCGCGCTGCGTGCGCGCTTGAGTGCCGCCGCAACCGCCCGCGGCGCGCGCGTGTACTATCCGCGCATCGAGTTCTCCACCGACAACGCAGCGATGATCGCCGTGGCGGGACTCGCGCGCCTTCAGGCGGGCCAGCACGATGGCCTCGCCATCGAGGCGCACGCCCGCTGGCCGCTCGAGTCGTTGCCCGCGGTAGGCACATGATGCAGCCGAGCGCCAGCGGCGACCGCATTTTCCTGCACGGCCTCACCGCCGAATGCATCATCGGCTTCATCGACTGGGAGCGGCGCGTCCGCCAGACCGTGGTGCTCGATATCGAGCTGCCGGTCGACTGTCGCCGTGCCGCGCTCACCGACGAGGTGGCGGACACGCTCGATTACAAGGCGGTGGCCAAGCGGGTGCTGGCGTTTGTGGCGCTGAGCGAGTTCCAGCTGGTGGAGACGCTCGCGCATCGGGTGGCGCTGCTGATTCTCGAGGAATTCGCGGTGGAGTGGGTACGCGTTGCACTCAACAAGCCGGGCGCGATCCGCAACTCCCGCGACGTGGGCGTGCTCATCGAGCGCACACGTGCCGATCTGCCGGCTGCGCCGCCGGCGACCGTCGCCGCCCCGCGCCCCTGACCGCAGTGCCTGCCGTATACGTCGCCGCCGGCAGCAACGTCGCGCCCGAACGCAACCTCGAGCGCGCGGTCGAGGAGCTCGAGCGCGAGTTTCCCGGGACACGCTTCTCGCCGTGGTATCGCAACCGCGCGGTGGGCTTCACCGGGGACGACTTCATCAACCTCGTCGCCGGCTTCGACACGACGCTGCCGGTGCACGCGGTGCTCGCGCGGCTGCATGCCATCGAGAGCCGCTGCGGTCGGCCGCGGGACGCACCACGCTGGGCGCCGCGCACCATGGACCTCGACGTGCTGCTGTACGGCGATCTGGTGTGCGACGAGCCGGGACTCAAGCTGCCGCGTCCCGACCTGCTCAAGCGCGCCTACGTGCTCGGACCGCTGGCGCAGCTGGCACCCGGGGTGCTGCATCCGACGGCGGGTGCCACCATCGGCGAGTTGTGGCAGCGCTTCGACCAGTCGGCGCATCCGCTCGAGCAGGTGCGCCCCTGAGTCGCGCGGCGTTACCAGCCGATGCTGCGGCCGCCGTCCACCGCGAGGATCTGTCCGGTGACGTACGGCGCCTCGGCGGCGAAGAACAGGCAGGCGCGTGCCACGTCCTCGGCGGCGCCGGTGCGCTTCAACGCCGTGCGGCGGATGATCTTCTCCTGCAGCGCGCTGTCGAGCCCGTCCTCCGGCCACATGATCGGCCCCGGAGCCACCGCGTTCACGCGCACGTGGGGCCCGAGCTCGCGCGCGAGCGATTTGGTGAGCATGATGAGTCCCGCCTTGGCGATGCTGTACACCGGGTAGCGGCGCAGGGGCTTCAGTCCGTGGATGTCCGCCAGGTTCACGATCAGCCCGCGCGCCTCGTGCAGCAGCGGCGCCGCCGCCTGCGCGAGAAACAGCGGCGCCCGGAGATTGGTGCCGATGAGATCGTCCCAGTCGATCGGCGTGATGTCACCGAGCGGCGTCGGATAGAACGTCGAGGCGTTGTTCACCAGGATATCGAGGCCGCCGAAGGCGTCGGCCGCCGCCTCGACCAGCGTCGGCAGCTGCGCGAGCTCGAGCAGATCGCAGTCGGCGAGCCGCACCGAGTTGGGGCGCAGCGCGTTGAGCTCCTGGGCGAGGGCTGCGGCGTCGTCGGCGGAGCTGCGATAGTGCAGCACGACGTTCGCGCCGGCGCCGTGCAGTGCACGCACCACGGCGGCGCCGATGCGGCGCGCGGCGCCGGTCACGAGCGCGGTCCTGCCGCCGAGGAGGGCGTGCTGCGCGGCGGTCGGGGCTGGCGGTGGGATGTCTTGTGTCATGGGGCCCGATTATGAGCCCATCCCCCGTGCGCTCAATCCTGCCGCCGCTCTCGCCGGCCGAGCAGCGCCACAGCCGCGCGCTCGCGACGCGCATCCGCGAGCAGCTGCTCGCCGCCGGCGGCTGGCTGCCGTTCGAGCGCTTCATGGAGCTCGCGCTCTATGCACCGGGCCTCGGCTACTACAGCGCCGGCAGCGCCAAGCTCGGCGCCGGCGGCGATTTCCTCACCGCCCCGGAAATGTCGGATCTCTTCAGCCGCTGCCTGGCGCGCCAGTGCGCACAGGTGCTGGCGCTGACCCACGGGGAGATCCTCGAGCTCGGCGCCGGTACCGGGCGCATGGCAGCGACCGTCCTCATCGAGCTCGCCGCGCAGGAGCTGCTGCCGCAGCGCTACGCGATCCTCGAGGTGAGCGCCGATCTCGCGGACCGCCAGCGCCGCCGCCTGGCGCGGCTGCCCGTCGAGCTGCGCGAGCGCGTCGTGTGGCTCGAGCGGCTGCCGGAGCAACCGCTGCGCGGCGTGATCCTCGCCAACGAGGTGGCCGACGCCCTGCCGTGCCGCCGCTTCACCTGTCGCTCCGGGGCTGTCAGCGAGCTCGGTGTCGCGCTCGCGAGCGCGCCCGCGGCCGAGGAGATCCGCTTTCGCGATGCGGAGCGCGCCGCCGAAGACGCCCTCGCCAGCGCCTGCGCGGCGATGCTGCCAGCGCTGGCGGCGCTTCCGGAGGGCTACACCTCGGAGGTCTGCCTGCAGCTCGCGCCCTGGATCGCATCGCTCGGCGACGTTCTCGAGCGCGGCCTGCTGCTGCTCACCGACTACGGACTGCCGCGCCGCCACTACTACCACCCGCAGCGCGGGAGCGGCACGCTGCGCTGTCATTTCAAGCAGCGTGCGCACGACGACCCGTACGTCAACGTTGGCGTCCAGGACATCACCGCCTGGGTCGACTTTACGCGCGTGGCGGAGGCGGCCTCGACGGCAGGGCTCACGGTGAGCGGATTTGCCACCCAGGCGGCCTTCCTGCTCGCCCTCGGCATCGAGGGACTGGTGGGCGCGACGGCGGACGGCGGGCAGCGTGCACGCCTCGCGGGCGAGGCGCTGCGGCTGCTGATGCCGGAAGAAATGGGCGAGTCTTGCAAGGCGATGGCGCTCACCCGCGATCTCAACGCGCCGCTCGTGGGGTTCGCGGTGCAGGACCTGCGGCAGCTGCTGTGACGGCCGGCGCCTCCGGGCGGTTAAGATGGCGCCCGGTTTGGGCACCGGATGAATGCGAATGCCGCTCGTGAAAGTCATCGTTCTCGCGATCGTGCAAGGCCTCGCCGAGCTGCTGCCGGTGTCGAGCTCCGCGCACGTGGTGGTCGCGGAGAAGCTGCTGGGTCTCGATCCGTCCTCACCGCCCATGACGCTGCTGCTGGTGATGCTGCACACCGGCACCATGCTCGCCGTGATCGTCTACTTCTGGCCGCAGTGGCGTGCGGCCTACTTCCAGAGCGCATCGGCCTTCAGGAGCTTCGCGGTACTCGTGGTCGTGGCCACTGCCTGCACGGCGGTGATCGGCTTCGGGATCGTCAAGGTCATCGAGAAGACCGTGCTGCGCGCGGTGCCGCACGCGCAGATTGAGGACCTCTTCGGCCACCTCGAATTCATCGCTCCGGCGCTCGCCGCCGTCGGCGTGCTCATCGTGATGGCGGGGCTCTTCGAGCGGCGGCAGAGCGCGCGCCTACCCTCGGTCGCGGGTGAGCTCAACGTTCAGCGGGCCGGACTGATCGGCGCCGTGCAGGGACTGTGCCTGCCTTTCCGCGGCTTCTCGCGCTCGGGCGCCACGATCTCCACCGGCATGCTGCTTGGCGTGGCCAAGTCGCGCGCCGAGGCTTTCAGTTTCGCGCTGGCCGTGGTTCTCACTCCGCCGGTCGTGGCGCGCGAGGTCATGCGCCTCGTGCGCGCGGTACAGGTGAGCGGTACGGGCGATCTGGCCTCGGCGGCGTTCGCGAGCGCGCTCGGCGCGCTGGTTGCCTTGGTCGCGGGTTTGCTCGCGCTGCGCTGGCTGAGCCGCTGGCTCGAAGGCGGCCGCTGGTACTTCTTTGGTATTTACTGCCTCATCGCGGCCGCGGCCGTCGCCCTGCTGCACCATGCCGGATACTGAGGCCGCACCGCAGCGCCGGGCCGCGCCAACCGCACCTTCGACAGCAACACATCAACCCGCCGGGACCGTGTCTCTCAGCGCACTGAGCGCCGCCAGCCGCCGTCGCCGCAGCTCCTGGCCGATCGCCGCGCCCGCAAGCCCCTGCCGCTCTGCCTCGCTCAGCGCGACACCCGCGGCAGCCGCGCGCGCCTGCTTGAGATAGGCGGCCTGCGGATACGGCTCGTGCTCCTTGCCGGCGCGGCCGCGCGCGTCCGCCTCGCAGGCGAGCAGCAGCTCCGCGAAGCGCGCCGGACGACGTATGGCATCGCAGCTCTCGAGCAGCGTCAGCACCGTCGCGGGCCGCAGCTCCAGCGCGCGGTGCACCAGGGTGTGATGGCGGGCGGCGAGCAGGGCAAGCTCGCGATGACCGTTCGGTACCTTGAGCCGATCGCACAGCGACTCGAGCGGCGCAACGCCCGCATCCTCGTGACCATGATGACTCGGCCAGCGCTCGTGCGGAGTAAGTGCCTTGCCGAGATCGTGGGTAAGCACCGCGAAGCGCACGGCGCCGGAGGCGCCGAGTGTTGCCGCCTGGCGCAGTGCCAGCATCACGTGCACGCCGGTGTCGATCTCCGGGTGCCAGCGCGGCGGCTGCGGCACGCCAAAGAGCGCATCGATCTCGGGGAAGACCACGCTGAGCGCGCCGCAGCCACGCAGCGTCTCGAAGAACACCTGGGGATGCGTCGCGCCGAGCGCACGCTCGGTCTCCTGCCACACGCGCTCCGGAACCAGCGCGCTCACCTCGCCGGCCGCCGTCATGCGCCGCATCAGCTCGAGCGTCTCGGGTGCGACGCGAAAGCCGAGCCCCGCGAAGCGCGCGGCGAAGCGCGCCACGCGCAGCACGCGTACCGGGTCCTCGACGAAAGCCTCTGACACATGACGCAGCAGCCGCGCGCTGAGATCCGCCTGGCCGCCGTACGGGTCGATGATCTCTCCGTCCGGTGTCTCGGCCATCGCGTTGATGGTCAGGTCGCGCCGCCTGAGGTCATCCTCGAGTGTGACGTCGGGAGAGAACTGCGTGGTGAAGCCGCGGTAGCCCGGAGCCACCTTGCGCTCGAGCCGCGCCAGAGCGTATTCCTCGTGCGTCTGCGGGTGCAGAAATACCGGGAACTCACGTCCAACGCTCTGGTAGCCGGCGCGCACCAGCTGCTCCGGCAGCGCTCCGACTACCACCCAGTCGCGCTCGCGCAGCGGCAGTCCGAGCAGCCGGTCCCGTACCGCGCCGCCGACCAAGTAGACTCGCATGATGCGCATGTTAACCGAGACGCCTGCGGGCGGCGCGCGCGCTGAGCGCGCGGCCGGACGCTCGCGAGGACGCACGCTGCGGCGGAGCGCGTGCGCCTGCTGAGCGATGCGCCAGCGCGCCGCTGCGCGCGCCTGGCGGCGCTCACCGGCGCATGCCTGCTGCTCTCGGGCTGCGGCACGCTGTATCTGCTGCAGGCCGCCCGCGGCGAGTGGGACGTGCTGCACGCGCGTGAGCCGATCGACAAGGTACTCGCGGACCCACATACCCCGCCCGCGCTGCGCGCGCGGCTCACGCAGGTGCGTGCTGCGCGGGAGTTCGCCGTCACCGAACTCGCACTGCCCGACAACGACAGCTACCGCAGCTATGCCGACATCGCTCGCCCGTACGTGGTATGGAACGTCGTGGCAGCACCGCAGTTCTCGGTGGAGCCGAAGCGCTGGTGCTTTCCGATCGCCGGCTGCGTGGACTATCGCGGCTACTTCCACGAGCGCAAGGCGCGCGACTTCGCACTCGATCTGGAGACGCAGGGTTTCGACGTGGCGGTCGAGGGGGTGCCGGCCTACTCCACCCTCGGCAAGTTCGGCGACCCGGTGTTGTCGAGCATGCTGCGTTACAGCGACGACCAGCTGGCGGCCACCATCTTTCACGAGCTGGCGCACCAGCTGCTGTACGTCCGCGACGACTCGGAGTTCAACGAGGCCTTTGCCACCACGGTCGAGGACACCGGGCTCGAACGCTGGCTGGTTCACCAGGGGCAGACTTCGCGCATGCGGGCCTTTCGTGAGGACCAGGCGCACGAGCAGGGTTTTCTCGACCTGCTGACCCACGCCCGTGCGCAGCTCGCGCGGCTATATGCCTCGGGAGTGCCGCGCGAGGAGATGCGCGCGCGCAAGGCGCAGACGCTCACCCGACTCGCTGCCGACATGCGCGCCCTGGAGCGGCGCCAGGGCGAGACCTACCCGCTCTACGAGGAGTGGATCGCCGCGGGACTCAACAACGCGCACCTCGCTGCGGTGGCCACCTATTACAACTGTGTCCCGGGCTTTGCGCGCCTGCTCGAGCGGCAGGACAACGATCTCAAGCGCTTCTATGCGGCGGCGCGCGAGCTGGCAAAGGAGTCGCGTGCTGAGCGCCACGCGCAGCTGTGCACGCAGCCATCCGCCGCGTCTGCCGGCTGAGGAAGGGTCGCCATGGCACGCGCCCCGCCTTCGCCGCGCGGCACCGGCACCGCGGCGGCGGCGCTGCCGGACGGCGGGGCTCAGGCGAGTGAGGGCGCGGTCGGCGGTGCCAGGTACAGCGGCAGCTCTGCGAGCAGCGGTCGCGGCGCTATGCCGAGTGCCGCGCAGCCGTTCTCGCGGCAGACGCAGTCGAGGGTCAGGGAGCGGAAATTGTCGAGCGAGAAAGGCTTGCCCGGTAGCAGGCCCATCACCAGACCCTGGATGCGCGCGAGCACGTCGGGCACTCGCACGATGTGGCAGGGCAGTTGTGCCACGCGGGCGGTGAGGCGCACGAGCTCTTCCAGCGTCATGACTTGCGGTCCGCACAGCTCGTAGGTGGCACCGAAGCTCTCGTGCTCGCCGAGTGCGCGCACGAACGCCGCGGCGACGTCGAGCACGCTGATCGGGGCGAAGCGCGTCCCGGGGCGCGCCAGCGGCAGCCAGCCGCCCCCGAGACGCAGCAGCGCTGCGAAGCGGTTGGTGAGTGAGTCGCCGGCGCCGAAGATCACCGAGGGGCGGAAGATGGTTACCGCAGGATGGGCAGTCTCGGGGTGCGGCACGGCGCGTAGCAGCGCTTCGGCCGCGCCCTTGGAACGCAGGTAGCGGCTCGGCGCACGCTCACCCGCGCCGAGGGCACTCATGTGCAGCACACGGCGCACACCCGCACCGCGCGCGGCCGCCATGACCTTCGCGGCGAGCGTCGTGTGCACCGCTTCGAAGGTCGCCTGGCCGCGCGGATTGAGGATACCGATGAGGTTGATGACGGCGTCGCAATCGCCGAAGAGCTGGCTGAGAACGCGCGGCTCGTGCACGTTGGCGAGCCGCAGCTCCGCCGTGTCGAGCACCCGCAGCCGCTCGGCGTCCGCGAGATTGCGCGTCGGTACGCGTACCCAGTGCCCGGCGTGTACCAGCTGTGTCACCAGCTCGCTGCCGACGAAACCACTGCCTCCCAGCACACAGACGTTCACAACCGTTCCCCTGTGGCGCGCGCCACGCGCTCGAGCCGGCGCCGCTGCACCTTCCGCCCCGGCGGCGGACGCTCAGCGCAGCGGGATGAGCAGCACCGTGTTACCGCGTCGCACCTCGAGCACCAGCACCGCGGCGCCCTTGGCGCGGTCGCGCAGCTCGCGCACGTTACCCACCTTGCCACGATTGGCGCCGACGATGACATCGTCGGCGCGCAGCCCGGCCTGCGCGGCGGCGCTGCCCGGCTCGACGCTCTTCACCAGCGCGCCGGCGGAATCGGGCGCGTCGGCGAGCGCTGCGCCCTCGAAGCTCTTGTGGATGCTCACCGGCCCGCCGGTGAGCTCGGCGGTGGTATCGGCAATCACCGCGGTCACGCGCACCGGCTTGCCGTCGCGTACCAGCCCGATGTCGACCCGGTCACCGACGCGCAGCAGCCCGATGGTGTTGCGCAGCTCGCTGTTGGACTTCACCGGCTGCCCGTTCACCGAGGTAATGACGTCCCCGGTGCGGATCCCGGCCTTGTCCGCGGGTGAGCCTTCCACCACCTGCGACACGAGCGCACCCACGGCGTTCGGCAGGCCGAGCGAGTGGGCGATGTCGGGCGTCACCGTGTACATGCTCACCCCGAGCTGCCCGCGCTTGACCGAGCCGTACTTGATGAGCTGTTCCATCACGCTGCGCGCCATGTTCACCGGAATCGCGAAGCCGATGCCGATGTTGCCGCCGCTGCGCGAGAGGATGGCGGTGTTGATGCCGATCAGCTCACCGCGCAGGTTGACCAGGGCGCCGCCGGAGTTGCCGGGATTGATCGAGGCGTCGGTCTGGATGAAGTCCTCGTAGCCGTCGGGGTTGATCCCCGAGCGCGACAGCCCGCTGATGATTCCGGAGGTCACGGTGTGCTGCAGGCCAAACGGGTTGCCGATGGCCACCACGAAGTCCCCGACCTCGGCCCGCGCCGAGTCACCGAGCGTAATCTGCGCGAGCCCCTCGGACTTCACCTTGAGCACCGCAACGTCGGAAGGCGCATCGCTCCCGAGCACCTCGGCCTTGAGGTCACGCCCGTCCTGCAGCGTCACGGTGATCTCGGTGGCGTTCTCCACCACGTGCGCGTTGGTGACGATGTAACCGTTCCTGGCATCGAAAATGACACCCGAGCCGGCGCTCTGGAAAGGGCGTTCGCGCGGGCCGGTATCAGGAGGTACGTCGAAGAAGCGGCGGAAGAAGGGATCGTCGAGCAGCGGGTTCTGCCCGCGCTCACGGATGGTGCCGCGGGTGGCGATGTTGACCACCGCCGGTGACACCTTCTTGATCATTGGTGCCAGCGTCGGCAGCGGCGTATCGCCAACCACCGGGGGCGTGGCAGCGGGCAGCGGCGCCGCGGCCAGTGCCGCGATCAGCCACAAGGCGATCCGAGCGCGAGTCATGCCCGGGGAATTCTAGCCCACTCGGCGCGCGCCGGACGGAATGGAGCGCGCGCGGCATATTGCCGCGCGCGCCCACCGTTCGGCAGAGAAATCAGCAGCCGGCGGAGCGTCCAAGCGCCACCGGCTGATTCTGCCGGCCCCTCAGGCGGCCTTGATTTCGATGCGCCGCGGCTGCTCCTGTGGGCGCTTCGGGATGGTGACTTCGAGCACTCCGTTGACGTGCGTCGCCTTGATCGCCTCGGCGTCGGCACTCTCGGGCAGCGTAAAGCGGCGCAGGAACGTGCCCGTGGCGCGCTCCACCCGCTCGTAGCCGTCCTGGGACGACTTCTTCTCGCTGCGGCGCTCGCCCTTGATCGTCAGCACGCCCTTGTCGGC
>DATIZW010000275.1:0-13191 GCA_035516875.1 Steroidobacteraceae bacterium | reverse complement strand
TCAGGACACCCGGCGCCGCCTCACGCAGCGCGGCCAGACGCGCGAGCGACCCCTCCCGCAGCCGCACGGCTACAGTGTGATCCGCTTGTCGCTGGCGATCGGCGTGAGGGCGCGCCGCCGGTTGACGACCATGCGCTCGTTAAGCTCGGCGATCGCGCGGCTGCCGGTGCGCTCGAACAGAAACGGCAGCACACCATGCACCAGGCAGGCGATACCGGCCAACATCATGCGCAACCCGAAACAGGTCGCCCTGCCGAGATGCTCGCCATAACTTTCACCGACCGAGGCGGGATGCTCCGTGAAGGAACGGATCAGGCTCATGTAAGCATGCTAGCCGCGAGGGCACGCTACGCGATTGCGAATACGAGGCTGGCGGCGATGCGCAGCGCAACAAAGTTGCGTCATATCGCTCAATGATGGAACATAGTTTCATGGATAAGCTCGATGCTAAAATCCTGGACCTACTGCAACAGAACGGCGAGCTGACGGCTGCGGAGATCGCCGAGCGCATCGGGCTCTCCAAGGCGCCCTGCTGGCGGCGTATCCAGAAGCTGCAGCAGGCGGGCGTCATCCACCGCACCGTGGCGCTGCTCGATGCGCACGCGCTCAACGTCGGCACGACGGTGTTCGTGACGCTGAAGACCGGCAATCACAGCGAGGCGTGGTTCGAGAAATTCGTGCGTGCGGTGCGCGAGATCCCCGAGGTGACCGAGATCCACCGCATGAGCGGCGACGTCGACTACCTCATCCGCATCGTGGTGCCCGATATCGACGCCTACGACGTGGTGTACAAGCGCCTCATATCGGCGGTGGAATTCCAGGACGTCAGCGCGAGCTTCGTGCTCGAGACGCTCAAGTACACAACGGCGCTGCCGTTGTGCTACGCGAAGCTCCTCTGAGATACGCGAAGCTCGTGCGGGATTACCTCAGCTGCCGGGGCGCGCCGCGGCCGCCGACGCCGTTGCCGCCGCTTCGCGCGTGTTCTCGGCGACGATCTCGGCGATGCGTGCGCGGATCTCACTGCGATCGATCTCGAACACGCGCGTCGCGAGCACCGGCTGCTCGCGCGGCTTCTGTGCGAGCTGCGCACCGGAGGCATCGCGCACCTCGACGGTGGCGGTGGTGGACAGACCGACGCGCAGTGGATGCGCGGCGAGCTCGCGGGCATCGAGCTCCACCCGCACCGGCACCCGCTGCACCACCTTGATCCAATTGCCGGTCGCATTCTGCGCCGGCAGCAGCGCGAAGGCCGCGCCGGTCCCCATGCCGAGTCCCGCCACCCGTCCGTGGTATTCGACGTGTCTGCCGTAGAGGTCGCTGGTGACTTTGACCGGCTGGCCGATGCGCATGCGGTTCAACTGCACTTCCTTGAAGTTCGCCTCGACCCACAGCCGCTCGAGCGGCACGATCGCCATGAGCGGTGAGCCGGCGGCGATGCGCTCGCCGAGCTGCACGCTCCGGCGAGCAACGTAGCCGGTCACCGGTGCGCGCACGCTGGTGCGCACCAGGGCGAGCCACGCGCGCTCCACCTGGGTGGCCGCCGCCTGCACGTCCGGGTTGTCGGCGACGCCGGTCTGTCCCACGAGCGCGGCGCTGGCGGCGAGGTTCTTCTGCGCAGCCGTGAGCGCATCGCGCGCCGCGGCGAGCGCATCACGCGCGTGCGCGAGTTCCTCCCCCGACACCGCGCCGCTCGCGGCAAGGTTCTTGCGGCGGTCGAAGTCGGCCTGCGCGCGCGCAAAGTCGGCGCGCCGCTGCCCGACCACCGCCGTCAGCTCGTCGCGATTGGCAAACACGGTACGCGTCTGGCGCACCGTGCGGGCGAGCTGCTGCTCGGCATCCTGCAGCGCGATGCGCGCGTCGGTGGCATCGAGCCGTACCAGCTCCTGCCCCGCCTGCACGCGGTCGTTCTCGTCGGCGCCGATCGAGACCACCGTGCCGCTCACCTCCGCCATGACGTTGACCAGATCGCCGGCGACGTAGGCATCGTCGGTGCTCTGGTAGTAGCGTGCGTACAGCAGCCACCAGGCGAGCGCGAGGAGCGCGATGACGATGAGCGCCGCGGTGAGGATCAGCAACCAGATGCGGCGCCGCTGCTGCAGCAGCCGCGTAACCGGCGAGGGCGCGGTGTCGACGGGGGCGTCCATGGCGTTGGTTCCCTGCCTTTCGCCTGCCCGGGGTCAGCCTGAGGGGTTGCCAGGAGAGTAGCCGCCACCGAGTGCCATGACCAGATCGGCGCTGAACGACAGGCGGCGCGCGATGAGCTCCGCGCGCAGCGCCTCGGCGAGCAGCACCTGGTTCTGGCTCGACAACACGCTCAGGTAGTTGTCGAGCCCGGCGCGATAGCGTTCGGTGGTGAGATCATAGGCGCGCTGCGCGGCATCGAGTGCGGTCACCTGCTCGGTGGTCTCCTTCTCCAGCGCCCGCCAGTTGGCGATGACGTCGGCGACCTGACGAATGGCGTCGAGCAGTATCTGGTTGTACTGACCGACCGACTGATCGAACTGCGCCTGCTGTCCATAGAGCGCGCCGGTGAGCTGTCCGCGATTGAAGACCGGCAGGGACAGCGCAGCACCGAGGCCATTGATCCGGTCCGGCGCGTCAAACAGCTGCGACAGTCCGAGGCTCGCAAATCCTGCGAACGCCGTGAGATTCACGTCGGGATAGAACTGCGCCTCCGCCGCCTTGATGCCGCGCGAGGTGGACTCGACCCGGGCGCGCGCTGCGGCGATATCCGGGCGGCGCCCGAGCAGCTCCGCCGGCAGCACGCTCGGCAGCTCGAGGGTCGCCGGAGCGGCCAGCCGCGGGCGGTTGAGTTCGCGGCCGCGATCGGGACCGGCGCCGACCAGATCCGCCAGCTGATCGCGCGCCAGGTCGATGCTGGCCTGCGCCGCCTCGACGCCGGCGCGAGTGAGCGCGACGTTCCCCTCGGATTGCTTGACGCGCGCACTGTTCTCCAGCCCCGCCACAACGCGCTGTCGTGTCAGGTCGAGGAGCGACTGCTGCTGCTTCAACTGGTCGTCGGCAACATCGAGCAGCGCGTACCACAGGTCCAGCTGGATGTAGGCGCGCACCACTGCGACCGCGATTGCGAGTCGCGCCGCCGCCTGGTCGGCCTGCGCTGCCGCGACGCCGGCGCGCGCAGCGGCGGCCAGTGCACGGTAACGGCCCCACAGATCCAGGTCGTAGCTGAAGTCGAGCGTCACCTGTCCCTGATTCCAGTAGTTGCCGCCGAGCGGCGGCGGATACAGGCCGTTCTCGGGAAAGCGCTGCCGGCTCACGGTCGCGTCGAGCGTTCCGCTCGGCAGCCGCGCGGCACGCGCGGCAATCGCCTGTCCCTGCGCCGCGCGCAGCCGCGCCTGCGCGATCTCGAGCGACGGACTGCCGGCGAGCGCCTGCTCGATGAGGGCATCGAGCTGCGGGTCGCCGTAGCCTCGCCACCAGGTGTCTGCCGGCCACGCCGTGGCCCCGATTTGTGCGCCCGCGAGCGTGCGCTGCGCGGTGAGTTCCTGCGGTGTGAGCTGCGGCGCCGGCTTCCAGTCACCGCGGTCGACACAGCCGGCCGCAACGAGGGCCAACGACGGTGCCAACAGGCTGATACGGGTACTCATGCTGCTGCGCCTGCCGAGGGGGGTTGATTGTGCGGCGGCAGTTGCCCGTTGGCGATCATCCGTCCGAGGTACTCCTTGAGCGCGGTAATCTCGGCGGCGCTGAAGCCCGCGAGGTGTGCCTCGAGGACGCGTGTGCCGACGGCCATGAGTCGCGGCAGTTGCGCGCGCCCGGCCGGCGCCACGCGCAGAAACACCACGCGGCGATCGTCACGGCAGCGCTCGCGGCGTACCAGCCCGCGCTGCTCGAGCCGATCGACGATGCGCGTCATCGCGCCGGTATCGTATTGCATGAAGCGAGACAGGTCCGCGGCGGTGCGGGCTGCGCCGTCCGCCAGGTGCTTGAGCACCGCGAACTGCATTCCGGTGAGTCCGAAACGCTCGAGCTCCGCGTCGAGCCGCGACAGGAGCGAAGCCCGCGCGCGGCCCATCAGGTGACCGACGCTCAATACCTCTTCAGAGGGTTGCGTCGACGGACGCGACTCGGCTCTGATCGCGTATCTGCGGTTCATCGGCGCGACTTGCTATCCTAGCTTAGCCGTCGAAAAATATTACTGCCGATGATATTACTGCCTCGGCAGTCATTTGTCGACTGAGAGGACGCGCTTGGCCAGACATGGCTTCGTCACATCGTTCCTGCGAACGATGCTGCGGCGCGGCGCGGCCGCGCCCGCGGCCGCGGTCCTCGTCGTGCTGCTCGGCGGCTGCGGCAAACACTCATCGCCCGCGCCACCGGCCCCGCCGCAGGTTGGCGTGGTTATCGCCCGTTCACAGGCCGTGCCCCTCACGCGCGACCTCGTGGGACGGCTCTCGGCGACGCGCTCCGCCGATGTGCGGGCGCGCGTTGCCGGCGTGCTGCTCAAACGACTCTACACGGAAGGCTCCGACGTCAAGGCCGGGCAGCCGCTCTTTCAGATCGACCCGGCGCCGCTGCGCGCGGCGCTCGACGGCGCCGAGGCCTCACTGGCGCAGGCGCAGGCCAATGCCATCAATGCCCACGTCGCCGCGCAGCGCACGCGCGACCTGATCACGAGCGGCCTCGTCTCGCGCTCGGATCTCGACAACGCCGAGGCCGCGGAGCGCTCGACCGCGGCGTCCGTGCAGCAGGCCAAAGCCGCGGTCAGCGCGGCACGCATCAACCTGAGCTACGCGACCGTCAGCGCACCCATCGCAGGACGCGCCGGCCAGCAGGGCGTCACCGAGGGGGCGCTGGTCGGTCAGGGCACGGCGACGCTGCTGACGACCATCGAGCAGATCGATCCGATCTACGTGAACTTCGATCAGCCGGCGATCGACATCGAGCGGCTGCGCCGCGCGCAGCGCAGTGGCAGCGTGACCGTGGCGGGCGAGAAGCAGGTGAGCGTGCGGCTGACGCTGGCGGACGGGGCACCCTACGCGCACGCCGGCACTCTCGACTTCACCGACATCAGCGTCGATCCGACCACCGGGGCGGTGGCACTGCGCGGCATCATTCCCAACCCGGAGCATCAGCTGCTCCCCGGGATGTTCGTCGCCGTGCGTCTGATCTCCGGTGAGGTCAATAACGGCTTTCTCGTGCCGCAGGCGGCGCTGCAACGCGACACCACCGGACCCTATGTGCTGGTCGCCGGCGCCGACGACAAGGTCATGCAGAAGCGCGTCGTGACCGAGACGCTGAGCGGTCCGGACTGGGTGGTCACTTCCGGGCTCGCCGAAGGCGATCGCATGATCGTCTCCGGCACGCAGAACGCCCGCCCCGGCACGACGGTCGCCGTGGTCGCATATCAGGCGCCGGAGGAGCTCGGCCAGGGATCACCGGGAGCGCGAGCCGCCGAGGACGGCGCAGGCGCGAGTGCCACGGCGAGCACCGCCGCTCAGGGACGGTAAGCGGCATGCCGCAGTTCTTCATCGACCGCCCGGTGTTCGCCTGGGTGCTGGCGATCCTCATCATGCTCGGCGGCGTCATCGCACTCACCCGGCTGCCGGCGGAGGCCTATCCGGCGATCGCGCCGCCGCAGGTCTCGGTGAGCGCCACCTACCCGGGCGCGAGCGCCGCCACCGTGGAAAGCACGGTCACGCAGGTGATCGAGCAGCAGCTCACCGGCATCGATAACCTCCTCTACTTCACGTCGCAATCCGCCTCCGACGGCTCCTCGACCATCACGCTGACCTTCGACAGCGGCACCAACGCCGATATCGCCGCGGTGCAGACCCAGAACCGCGTCTCGCTCGCCCAGCCACGGCTGCCCGCCGAAGTCAACCAACAGGGGATCCGCATCGCCAAGGTCGCCGCGGGGTTCCTCGGCGGCATCGGACTGGTGTCGGCGCCGGGCGGACCGAGCGCCGAGGAGCTCAACAACATCGTGGCCTCGCGTGTGCTCGACCCGATCCAACGTCTCCCGGGGGTCGGCGCTGCGCTGCAGTTCGGCTCCGAGTACGCCATGCGCATCTGGCTCGATCCCGACAAGCTCAAGGCGTACAACCTCTCCGCATCCACGGTGCTGGCCGCGGTGCAGTCGCAGAACGCGCAGTTCGCCTCGGGCGCGATCGGCGCCTCGCCGGCGGTGTCGAGTCAGGCGACGACCGCCACGGTGACCGCGGAGGGGCGCTTCAGCTCACCCGAGCAGTTCGAGCAGGTTCTGCTGCGCACCGAGCCGAACGGCGCATCGGTGCGCCTCAAGGACGTGGCGCGCGTCTCGCTCGGTGCCGCGCAGTACGGGTTCGAGACGAATATCGGCACGACGCCGATCGCCGCCTTCGGCATTCAGCTCGCACCCGAGGCGAACGCCCTCCAGGTGTCCAAGGCGGTCACCGAGAAAATGAACGCCATCCAGGGAAGCTTCCCGGCCGGGGTGAAGTGGGTCTGGGCCTGGGACTCCACGCCCTTCATCAGGGCCGCGATTCGCGAGGTCCTCATCACGCTCGTCGAAGCCGTGGTGCTGGTATTCCTCGTAATGCTGGTGTTCCTGCAGAATTTCCGCGCGACGCTCATCCCGACGCTGGTGGTGCCGTCGGCGCTCCTCGGCACGCTGATCGGCATCTATACGGTCGGCTTCTCCATCAATCAGCTGTCGCTGTTCGCCATGGTGCTCGCCATCGGCATCGTCGTCGACGATGCCATCGTGGTGGTGGAAGCGGTCGATCGCATCATGCGCGAGGAGCATCTCGAGGCGAAGGCGGCGACGCGCAAGGCCATGCAGCAGATCACTGGCGCGATCGTGGCGATCACCTCGGTGCTGGCGGCGGTCTTCATTCCGAGCGCGCTGCAGACCGGCACCACCGGGGCAATTTACCGCCAGTTCGCGCTCACCATCGCGCTCTCGATGGGCTTCTCGGCGCTGCTCGCGCTGTCGTTCACGCCGGCGTTGTGCGCCTCGCTCCTGCGCCCGGAGCACCTGCGGGGCAACTTGATCTTCAACTGGTTCAATCGCGCCTTCGAAGGCACGCGCGCGGCCTACGTGCGGCGCGTGTTCCAGTCGGTGGCGCATGTGCCGCGCTGGATGGCGGCATTCGCGGTGATGCTGGCCGTCGGGGCGCTCCTGTTCATGAAGCTGCCGGGCAGCTTCGTTCCGGATGAGGACCAGGGCTATGCGCTGATCGACGTGCAGCTGCCCGCCGGCGCGTCGTTGCCCCGCACGCGCGAGGTCATGCAGCACATCAACACCGTCCTCATGCGCAGCCCGGACGTTGACTATGCTTTTCTCATCGTCGGCTCGAACTTCGTGGGCACCGGCGAGAATGCCGGTCGCGCCTTCGTGCACCTCAAGACGTGGGACGCGCGTCCCGACAAGGCGGTGGACTTCATCCGCTGGGCCAACACGACACTGGCGCACGAAATCCACGACGCCCGGGTCTACGTGCTCAACCTGCCCACGGTGCGCGGCCTGGGTTTCTTCGGCGGCTTCGACTTCTTTCTCGAGGATCGCGGTGGCCTCGGGCGCACTGCGCTCACCGCTGCGCAGGAGACGCTGCTGCAGAAGGCGGCGGCCGACAAGACGCTCGCCGGGGTCCGTGCCAACGTGCTGCCACCCTCGCCGCAGCTGCAACTCACGGTCGATCGTGTACAGGCACAGTCGATGGGCCTTTCCGCGAGCGACGTCTACACGGCGCTGCAGCTGATGCTGGCGCCGGTTTACGCCAACGACTTCATTTACGAGGGGCGGGTACTGCGTGTGCTGCTGCAGGCGGACGCACCCTGGCGCATGACGCCCGAGGCGCTCGGGCATTTCTACGTCGCGAGCAGCAGCGGCTCCATGATCCCGCTCGCCAATTTCGTGCGTGCCGACTGGGTGATGGGCTCACCGTCGCTCACGCGTTACAACGGCTACCCGGCCGTCGAGATCACCGGCGGCAACGCCGTAGGTAGCAGCTCCGGGGAGGCCATGCAGGCGATGCAGCGCATCGTCACGCAGGACCTGCCGCACGCAGTCGGCAACGACTGGGCCGGCCAGTCGCTTCAGGAGATCCTCTCCGGCGCGCAGGCACCGATGCTGTTCGCGCTCTCGATCCTGGTGGTGTACCTGTGCCTCGCGGCGCTCTACGAGAGCTGGAGCGTGCCGGTCGCGGTGCTCATGGCGGTGCCGGTGGGACTGGTCGGCACGGGAGTGGCGGCACTGCTGCGTGGCCTGCCGAATGACGTGTTCTTCAAGGTGGGCCTCATCACCATCATCGGGCTGTCGGCGAAGAACGCCATCCTCATCGTCGAATTTGCGGTGACGGCGCAGGCGAACGGCAAGAGCCTGCACGAAGGGGTGCTCGAGGCGGCGCGCCTGCGCTTCCGGCCGATCCTCATGACCTCCTTCGCCTTCATTCTCGGTGTCTTCCCGATGATGGTCTCGACCGGCGCCGGCGCCAATGCACGCCACGCCATCGGTACCGGAGTGGTCGGTGGAATGCTGAGCGCTGCGGTGCTCGGCGTGCTGATGATCCCCGTGTGCTACGTCGCCGTGCGCCGCCTGATGGGCGACCGGCTCGATGAGCCCGGGCGTACGCCCGCGGGCAGCGCCGCAGGTGGAGGGACGGGCGCGGTCGGCCATGCGCAGCCGCGCAAGGAGTAGCCTTGCGCGGCGACCTGCGACTCGCGGGTCGCCGCGGTGGTGGGCTACGGGGCGGGTGGCCGAGGCGCGAAGGCGCTGAACACGTCCGGTCCGAAGATCTTGAGGTCCGGTTCCGCCGCGTAACCGAGGTAGCTGAGGCCGAAGAGCGCCTCCACGGTACGCAGGAGCGAATAATGGTTGTACGGCACCGCCGAGACCGTGCCCGGCTTCACGAACGGCGATAGCAGCACGGCGCCGACGCGCCCGCCGCCGGGGCCCGAGATCCCCGGCCGGTACTTCGCCCCGGGCAGCGGCCGCTCACCGCAGCAGGCGCTCGAGCCCTCTACGCCCTCGCCGTCGGATTCGTCGAAGGTGATGACGAGCAGGCCATCGGCGCGGAACGCCGGTGAGCCCTCGATGAGCGGCACCCACTTTCTGAGAAAGACATCGATGGCGGTGAGACCGCCGCGGCGACCGTCGACGCACTCGGCATCGTGCCCGTCGTTGCACAGGTTCGGCGTGATGAAGGTGTAGTTGGCGGTGCGCGCCACGCTCGCAAGATCCGCGGGCAGTCGCGCGAGATCGACCACGTGCGCATTGCAGCGCGCCGGATCATCGATGATCGCGTGAAAGTAGACGAACGGGTCGTGCCTGGCCGCGTATTGGTCGGTCGGCTGCGCCAGCAGCGTGGTCTCGGGCCGCCCGAGCGGCACGTGCCCGCAGGTCGCCGGCTCGCGCGCGGGATTCCTGCCCATGTCCTCCATGTACCCCTTCCAGGTGAGCCCGGCGGCCTCGAGCTGGTCGGGAAGTGACTTCACCGCCGCCGGGTACACGCAGCCGCTGCCGGGAAGCTGTCCGTGCGCGTCGGGCGCAGCTGCGCTCGCGCGAAAATCGGCGAACGTCGGGCAGTCGAGCTGCGTGGCTTCGTTGGGGGCCTGGCCGCTGATGAGCGCGATGTAGTTGCCGAGGCTCGCGTGGCCGATGGCGTAGTAGTCGCTGAGGAGCGCCCCGCGCGCCGGCAGCGTGCGGGCGAGATACGGTGCCCGCGAGTCGCGGCCGAAGGTCACGGCGTAGGACTGGTTCTCGAGCAGCAGCACGAACACGTGGCGGACCGGCGGCAGGCCAGTCGGCGGCAGGCCAGCCGGCGGCACGGGCGCAGCCGGTGCACCGCCACCCGATCGCGCGAAGCACAACGCGAGCAACGTGAGCGCGCAGGCACCCGGTCGTCGGGACACTCAGCCCTCCGGTGCGGCGCCGACTGCGGCCGCGGCGCCGTGCGGCGCGAGCCGCAGTGCCCGCATGAACAGCGCCGCGCAGCCGGCAGTGAGGAGCGCGGCGGTGATGAACGCCGCCCCCGGGAAGTAGAGCGCCGCCGACGGGGCCGAGAAATGAGCGAACACCTGTGTCATGAGCGGCGGCCCGATGATGGCGCTCAGGCTGTAGAGGCTCGCGACCGCACCCTGCAGCTCGCCCTGCGCATTGGCCGGGATCTTCTCCGAGGTGAGCGCATTCATGGACGGATAGCTGAGCGCGAAGAGGAATGACGTCAGCGACACCACATACATCATCCAGCCGGTGCTCGCGAACGCGTAACCGAGATAGGCGAGCAGCGCGCACGCCATGCCGGCGAGCGCGGCGTGCCGGGCGCCGCCCATCCACGGGATGAGCACGCGCGTGAGCACGCCCTGCGCAATCGCCATCACCGCGCCGACGAAGGCGAGTGAGTAGCCCACCTCGGCGCTGGTCCAGTGAAACTTGAAGATGGTGTAGAACGCCCAGGTGCTCGGCAGCACCTGGTGCGCGAGCTGCCACAGGAACAGCGCGCCCAGCATGAGCAGCACCGCCGGATGCCGGCGCATCTGCGCGAGCGTACCGAGCGGGTTGGCGCGCGCCCAGTGAAACGGGCGCCGCGCGGCGAGCGGCAGCGACTCGGGCAGCGCGAAGTAGCCGAGCGTCGCGTTGGCGAGCGCGATGACGCCGGCGGTGAAAAAGGGTGCGCGTGGTCCGAAGGCGCCGAGCAGACCGCCGATCGCAGGGCCGACGATGAAACCGAGCCCAAAGGCCGCGCCCATGAGACCGAAGCTCTGCGCGCGACGCTCGGGCGGCGTGATGTCCGCTACGTAGGCATACGCCGGCGTGAAGGAGGCACCCGCGACACCGGCGATCGCCCGGCCGGCGAACAGCCAGCCGATCAGCGGCGCAAACCCCATGATGAGATAGTCACAGCCGAGCGCGGACAGCGCGAACAGCAGTACCGGGCGGCGCCCGAAGCGATCGCTCAGATTTCCGAGCACCGGGGCGCAGAAGAACTGCATCGTCGCATAAACGAACGAGAGCCAACCGCCGTAGCCGGCTGCGCGATCGACGCTCACACCGGTGAGCTGCATGATCAGCCGCGGCAACACCGGCAGGATGATGCCGAAGCCGATCGAGTCGACCAGCACGGCGATGAATATGAATATCAGGGCGCCGTTGCCGGCCTTGCGCGCGCTCATGGGATCCTTGGACGAAAGGCGCGCTATCTTAGCCGAAGCTCGGTGAGGGTCGTCGCCGCGGCGGCGCTCAGCCGGCACGCGCAGCGCGCCGCTCGATCGCGCGCTGCAGGTAGGGTATCTGTGTCCTTTCGTAATCCCGGAGCTTGCGGCGTCTGCGCAAGCTGTGCCAGAACCACAGCCCTTCGAGCCGGAACAGCCGGTAGCCCTCGAGCAGCACGACTCCGCCCTGGGCGTCCGCCAGATGGTCGAGCAGCGTCGAGACCGGCGGGAACCATCCGGGCCGCTGCGACAGGCTCGCCAACAGCTCGGCGACCGCCGGGTGAACACGGCCGTCACGCACAAAGCCCTTGCCGAAGTGCGTACTGACGATGCACACGCCCCGTTCGCGCTCGAGTCGCGCCTGCCGGGCCGGACTCAGCAGCTCGACGAACTCCTCGACGTTGTCGGCATAGGCGCTGGGGAAAAAGGCGCGCACGCCGGGCGTGCCGGCAGTCCGGTACGGGAGCGCCGAGCTAATGTTCCACAGGTTCAACTCGTCATAGGTGAAGCTGCGCACGTAGCGCAGGTACCGCTCGGCGAGATCTGCCCAGTAGAACGGCGAGTCGCTGCGATGACCCTCCGCCCGCCGCTCGTGCCGGTCGCCGAGCGCGGCATATACCCAGCGCCACAGGCGGAAACGGAAGCGATCGACCCCCCAATAGAGGTTGTCGCAGTTGAGGCCGTGTGCGGCGTAGGCGCTCGGGTATTGACCGAGAGTGCGTCGGTAGACCTCGAGCGCTGCACTGATCTGCGCGCGCTCGCTCGACTCCATCCGCGCACCGTGAAAGGCGATCTCGAAGCCACGCTCCTGGAGCGCCCGCACGAAGCTCGCGTATTCGGGGTCGTCGAGTGTGTCCGACCCCTGGTAGTCACTCGGCCCCTGATAAGGCAGCGACCAGACGGTCTTCGTCGTGCGAAACCCGAGCCGCTCGAGCAGCTCGTAGATCGGGCGGACGTACTCGATCGTGGCGTCGTCGGTGTCATCGAAGATCGAGAAGGCAAACTGTTTGCCACCTGGGAACGAGGCGGGAGGCCGGCGGGTCATGGGCTGCAGCTCAGAGGTGATCGCCCCACGCATCGCCGCGGGTCACCATCCAGGCGCCGAGATCGGTGCTGAGCCCATGTTCGGCACCGGGGTCGCGCAGCAGGAGGTGAAGGTTGCCCGGCGCCTGAATGTAGCCCGCCCGCAGCAGCGGCCCCTTGAGCGCGCGCCGGGAGGCGGTGAACAGCAACGCGTCGTAGTTCGCAGACCTCCCCCAGCGCCGCGCGACCGCGAGCACCCGTGGCAGTGCGGCGGGACAGTCCGGGTCGAGCACCAGGTCGACCACCGAGCCGATCGCAAGTCCCGCGATCCGCGGATCAGCGAGGCGCTGCGGATGCGCGAGCACGGCAAGGCCAACGAGCTCATCCCCACGCCAAACCGCCGCGAAGCGGTAGTGCCCGCCCGGCCCGCGCTCATAGCGCCAGCGCAGATAGGCGCCCGAGCGCGTGGCGGAGGAACTCAGCGCACGCTGCGCGCAGGACCACAGACGGTCGAGCGCCGCCTCGCCCGGCAGACGCTCGCGCAGCTCGGCGGTGAGCCTTCGCCCCGCGAACGCACTCGGGAGTCGCACTGCCGCGAGCCCGAGCGTGATGAGGGCGCCGGCCGCGTAGACAAAGGGCGGAGTGCGCAGCGCCCTGACGGCGAGCGACAGCACCGCGGGCAGGCCCTTCAGGTGCTCGAGACGCGCGAAGTCGAGTTTCCGCAGAATCCGCGCCGGGTGCAGCGGCGCGACGTAGTCGCACACGGCGCCGAGGTCGCGCATGCCGAGCGCTTCCGACAGCCGTCGCGGCAGGAGCGCCGCGGGCATCGAAGCGACGAGACCGACCTGCTTCAGCATCTCCTTCAACAGCAGGAAGCCGATGGGGCTGTTGCGGTACTCCTCGAGGACCCACCAACCCTTGAGCCAATGAGCCGCCGCGTACTCCTTGCCGTTCCAGAAACGCGTGGGGATGGTCGAGACGTAGCCGACCAGGCGAGTGCCCATGAACACGCCG
>DATIZW010000274.1:0-8007 GCA_035516875.1 Steroidobacteraceae bacterium | reverse complement strand
GCGGACGACTACCTCACCAAGCCGTTCGCGTTCGCGGAACTGATCATGCGCGTCAAGGCGTTGCTGCGCCGGGGGCCGGTGGCGCGCTCGAGCGTGCTGCGGATAGCTGACCTCGAGCTTGATCGCTTCACGCAGCAGGTGCGTCGCGCCGGTCGCAGGATCGAGCTCACGCCCAAGGAGTACGCGCTGCTCGAGTACCTCGCGAGCAGTCCCGGGCGCGTCTTCTCGCGCACGATGATCATCGAGCACGTGTGGGACCAGAGCTTCGAAGGGCTCACCAACATCGTCGACGTCTACGTGCGGCATCTGCGCGCCAAGGTGGACGACCCGTTTCCAGTCAAGCTCATCCGTACGGTACGTGGCGTAGGCTACGGGATCGGTGAGGCCGCGGAACCGTGAACAGCCGCTCGCTGAGCTTTCGACTCGTTACCTGGTACGCCGGGGTGCTGACGATCGTCTTCGTGTTGCTCGGCGGGCTCACGTTCCTGTTCTTGCGCCACTACCTGGAAGTGAACCTGCTCGACAGCCAGGCACGTCGTGCCCGCCAGATCGCCGACACACTCGTCGCGCGCGCGAGCCGCGACAGCGAGGCAACGATGCGCACCGAGGTGGAGAATCTCTACGCGCCGGAGCTCAACGACCGCTTCATCCGCATCACCCGTGCCGACGGCCGAGTGGTATACGCGTCGGGGCCGCCGCGAGGCGAGCGCTTCGCGCCGGGGCAGGTGCCGCCGCTCGTCGCGGTGGGCACCGGCGTCTCCTCGCACAAGGTGCACCTCGCCGGCGGGTCTTTGCTCATCGCGGCGGTCATGGCGACGGCGAGCGATGGCACGCGCTATCGCGTGGAAGTCGGAACCTCGGGCGCCGCGGCCGAAGATACCCTGCAGCACGTGCTCGTCCTGCTCGCCGTCGGACTGCCGCTTGCCGTGGCGGTCGCGGTCGCCGGCGGCTTCGTGCTGGTGCGGCGCGCGCTCGATCCCGTCGAGCGCATCACCACCAAGGCCGAAGCGATCACGCAGCACAACCTGAGCGAGCGGCTGCCGGTGGTGCACAGCGGCGACGAGCTCGAACGCTTATCCGTATCGCTCAACCACATGATCAGCCGCCTCGAGGATGCCATTTACGGCTCGAAGCAGTTCGTGGCGGACGCCAGTCACGAGCTGCGCACCCCGCTCACGGTGATGCGCGGTGAGCTCGAGAGCCTCGCGCAGGATCCGCACCTGGCGCGCGAGACACGCGAGACGCTCGGCAGCGTGCTCGAGGAGGTCGAGCGGCTCGGCGAGATCGTCGAGAGCCTGTTTGCGCTCTCGCGCCTCGATGCCGGCGAAGCGCACGCCGAGTGGGCGCGCTTCGATCTCGCGGAGCTGGCCGCGACCACGGCCGAGCAGATGAGCCTGCTCGCGACCGACAAGAACGTGAGCGTCGAATGCGAATCCCCGCCCGGAGTCCCCGTCGAGGGCGACCGTGCACGCCTCAAACAGGTGATCGTCAACCTCCTGGACAACGCGATCAAGTACACGCCGAACGGCGGCCGGGTACGCCTGTCGGTGCGGCGCGAGGGTAGCTTCGCCGTCCTCGACGTCGCCGACAACGGCGTCGGCATCCCCGCCGAGGCGCTGCCGCACGTCTTCAAGCGCTTCTACCGGGTCGACACCTCGCGCTCGCGCGCCGAGGGCGGGGCGGGGCTCGGGCTCGCGATCGTCAGATCCATCTGCACCGCGCACGGCGCGGACGTCGAGGTGATCAGCACACCGGGCAAGGGGAGCCTGTTTCGCATGCGCCAGCCGCTCGCCGGCGAGAGCGCGGCGCGCGGCTGAGGAGACACCGCTATGCCGCTCGTCCGTTACGTTCTCAAGCACCCCTACACGGTGGCGGCACTGCTGATGCTCGTCGGCCTGCTGGGAGCGGGCGAGGCGCTGCGCATGCCGGTGGACATCTTTCCGGAGATGGACATCCCGGTGTGCAGCGTCGTGTGGACCTATGCCGGCATGGACGCCGCGGATATCCAGAACCGCATCCTGACGCTGCATGAGCGGCAGATGGCGTCGCTGGTCGATGACATCGCGCGAATCGAGGCGACGAGCTACGAGGGTATCGGCGTCGAGAAGGTCTATCTGCACGAGGGGGCGGACGTCACGCGCGCCATTGCCCAGCTCGCCAGCAGCGCGCTGGTCGTGCTCAAGTACATGCCGCCGAACATCACGCCGCCGCTCGTCATCCGCTACGGCGCGACCGATGTGCCGATCATCCAGCTCGCACTCTCGAGCAGTTCGCGGCCCGACACCGCGCTCAACGACCTCGGGCAGAACATCATCCGCCCGGCGCTTGCCGTGGTACACGGCGCGCAGGTGCCCTATCCGTACGGCGGCAAGCCGCGCGTCATCATGGCCGATCTCGATCAGCAGGCTTTGCAGGCGCGCGGCCTCACGCCCGCGGATGTGAGCAACGCGCTGCAGACCCAGAACGTCATTCTGCCGGCGGGCGACGTGAAGATCGGCAAGTTCGACTATCTGCTCGCGATGAACAACAGCCCGAACGTGATCGAGGCGATCAACTCCTTCCCCATCAAATGGGTCGACGGACGGGAAGTGTTCATGCGCGACGTGGCGCACGTGCACGATGGTTTCCAGGTACAGACCAACTCCGTTTCCGTCGATGGCGTACCCGGCGCGCTCATGACCATCCGTAACACCGGCGGCGTCTCGACGCTGGCGGTCATCGACGGCATCCGCGCGGTGCTGCCCGAGATCCGTCACATGCTGCCGCACGACGTGCACATAAACCCGATCTTCGACCAGTCCTTGTTCGTCAAGGCGGCGCTCGACAGCGTACTCATGGGCGGCGCCCTGGCCGCGGCACTCACTGCGCTGATGATCGTGCTGTTCCTCGGCAACTGGCGGCTCACGGTGATGATCCTCGCGGCGATCCCACTGTCGATCATCACCGCGGTGCTGCTGATGGGCGCCGCTGGCGAGACGCTCAACACCATGACGCTGGGCGGTTTCGCGCTGGCGGTCGGCATCCTGGTCGACAACGGCACGGTGGTGATCGAGAACATCGAGCGCAACCTCGGCCTGCGGGCACACCTCACCGATGCCATCGTGGCTGGTTGCGGCGAGGTCGGGACGCCGACCTTTCTCTCGACCCTGTGCATCTGCATCGTGTTCGTGCCGGTGTTCCTGCTGCAGGGCACGGCCAAGTACCTGTTCTCGCCGCTGTCGGTATCGGTGATCGTCTCGCTGCTCGCGAGCCTGGCGCTGTCGTTCACCATGGTGCCGGTGCTGTTCTTCTATCTCATGCGCACGCAGGCGCAGCCCGGACCCGGCGTCACGGACGCCACCGGGGGCGCAGCGCACCAGGACGCCGCGACCCGCGATGCACGCGTTCATCCGCTGCTGCGCGTACATCTCGGATTCGAGCGCGGATTTCAGCGCTTTCGCGAAGCCTATCGCAACGCGGTCGCCTGGGCGCTGTCGCAGCCAAAAGTCACGGTGCTCGCCTTTCTCGGCATCATGCTGGTGTCGCTGCCGCTGTTCCCGTTCCTCGGCCGCGACTTCTTCCCGGATGTCGATGCCGGGCAGATGCGGCTGCACGTGCGCGCGCCGCCCGGGACGCGCCTCGAGAGCACCCAACAGTATTTCTCACAGGTCGAAGCGACCATCCGTGGGCTGGTCGGCAACGATGAGATCAGCGTGATCCTCGACAACATCGGCATGCCCTACAGCGGCATCAACATGGCGCTTTCCGACACCGCGACCGTCGGGCCGATGGATGGGGAGATCCTGATCTCGCTGCAGAAAAAGCACGCGCCGACCGCGGAGCTGACCGCGATGCTGCGCCGCGAGCTGCCGCTGAGGTATCCGGCGCTGAGATTCTTCTTCCAGCCGGCCGACATCGTCGACCAGGTGCTCAACTTCGGTCAGCCGGCGCCGATCGACATCCGCGTCAGCGCATCCGACACCGACAGCGCCTACAGGCTGGCGACACGGCTCGCGCGCCTCATCGCCCACGTGCCCGGGGTGGTGGACGCGCACGTGTTCCAGGTTCCCGACGCCCCGGCGCTGTCAGTCGATGTCGACCGCGCGCTCGCCACGCAGGTGGGGTTGACACAACGCGACGCCGCCAGCAACGTGCTCGTGACCACCAACTCCAGCGCCCAGACCGCGCCGAACTTCTGGGTCGATCCGAGCAACGGTGTGAGCTACCCCCTGGTCGTCCAGCAGCCGACCTACGACATCGCGAGCTCCCAGGACCTGAAGATCATGCCGGTGAGCAGCGCCGTCGGTGCCAGCCAGTCGCAGCTGCTGATGAACATGTCTTCCATCGGCCGCCGGACCGTGCCGCTGGTCACCTCGCAACTGAACATCCGCCCGGTCTTCGACGTGCACGCCAACGTTCAGGACCGCGATCTCTACTCGACCTCGCGCGACATCGACCGGGTAATCGCCGCCAACCGACCCCCGCCGCAGAAGGCGATGAACATAACCTTGAGCGGCCAGGTGCAGACCATGCGCGAGAGCTATACCGGGCTCTTCACCGGCATCGCTCTCGCCGTGGTGCTCGTGTATCTGTTTCTGGTGATCAACTTCCAGAGCTGGATCGATCCGCTCATCGTGCTGATGGCGGTGCCGTTCACGCTGAGCGGGGTCATGTGGATGCTGTTTCTCACCCAGACGCACCTCAGCGTTCCGGCGCTGATGGGGACGCTCATGTCCATCGGGCTCACCACCGCCAACAGCATTCTGGTGGTGAGCTTCGCCAATCAGCGCATGGACGAAGGTGATGCCCCACTGATCGCGGCGGTGACCGCCGGCTACACGAGGCTCCGCCCGGTGCTGATGACCGCCGGCGCCATGATCCTGGGCATGGTGCCGATGGCGATCGGCGTCGGCGAGGGTGGTGAGCAGAATGCGCCGCTGGCGCGGGCGGTGATCGGCGGGCTGCTGTTCGCCACGTTCGCCACGCTGGTGTTCGTGCCGACGATGTACCGGCTGCTGCGGCGCGGCCCGGCGCGGCCGGCGACGGAAGCTGCGGCCTGAGGTCACCGCCCGTGCCGGAATCCGACGCCCAGGGGACGACTAGCATGGACCAGGAAGTCCGGCGCACCGACTACGGTAACGATATGCAGCACGTCGAATCCCACGCGGTCTCGGCGCGGTTCGACGCCAACACCGGCGAGCGCCTCAAGCGGGCGGCGATCATCAGCGCCATCGTGCTCGGCGTTGCCTTCGTGCTGGTGAGCATCGATCGCTTCTTCAAGGCGCGCAGCGTCGCCCGCACGACGCAGGCTGCCGCCACCGCGCGGCCACTGGTCGACGTCATCACCGCCAAGGCGGTCGGCGCGGTGCAGCGCCTGGTCCTGCCCGGCTACACCGCCGCCTGGCACGCGAGCACCATCTATGCGCGTGTCAACGGCTACGTCGGCAACTGGTTTGTCGACATCGGCGACCGGGTGCGTGCCGGGCAGGTGCTGGCGCTCATCGAGACACCCGACCTCGATGCGGAGCTGGCGGCGGCACGCGCGCAGCTCAAGGCCGATCAGGCGACCGTGTTGGTGCGCAAAGCGGAGACCGAGTTCGCTCAGACGACCTACGCGCGCTGGCGTGATTCGCCCAAGGGAGTGGTGTCGGAGCAGGAGCGCGAGGAGAAGAAAGCCGGCTACGACAGCGCCGTCGCGCGGCAGCGCTCCGCGGAAGCCGACGCGGCGCTCGCCGCGGCCCGCGTGAACCAGTACGAGGCGCTCACCCAGTTCAAGAAGGTGACCGCGCCTTACAACGGGGTGATTACGGTCCGCGACATCGATATCGGCAATCTCGTCACCGCCGGCAGTACCTCGGCGACCACGCCGCTCTACGTCATGACGCAGAACGACCCGATCCGTATCTTCGTCGATGCGCCGCAAAGCGCGGCCGAAGATCTGATCAGCAGCAAGGCCCCTGTGCAGGTGCAGACCACTGCGGGGGTGGTGCGCGACTACACCGGCAAGGTGACCCGTACCTCCGAGTCGCTCAATCCCCAGGCGCGCACGCTGCGGGTTGAGGTGGACATCCCGAATCCGAAGGACGCGTTCGTTCCAGGGATGTACGTCAAGGTCGGCTTCGGGCTGCCGCCGCGCGGCCTGGTGCAGGTGCCGGCCGCGGCGCTGGTGTTCCGTGCCAGCGGCCCGCAGGTAGCGGTAGTCGACCACTCCGGGCGCCTCACCTTCCGCAGCGTCACGATCGGGCGCGACGACGGCAACGTCGTCGAGCTGAGCTCGGGGGCAGCACCCGGCGATCAGCTCGCGCTGAATGTCAGCAGTCAGATTGCCGACGGCGAGCTGGTGCGCGTGCAGGGCGTCGAAGCGGGCAAGGCCGCGCCCGTGGCGACCGCCGAGCGCTGACGGAGTGCCTCGCGTGAGCCTGCGCCTCCCGGCCTTTCTCCTGGCTCTGAGTGTGAGCCTCGTGACAGCCTGCGCGGTGGGGCCGAACTACCACACGCCGAAGATTGCACCGCCGGAGGACTACGCCGCTGCCCCCCGCATGGCCGGGGCCGGGACTGGCACAGGCGGGCCCGGCGCGCCGGGAAACACGGCGGTCGCGCCCACTGTCCCGGCAGCGGTCGACCTCGCCGCGTGGTGGCAGGCGCTCAAGGATCCCGAGCTCGATTCCCTCGTCGCGCGAGCCATCCGCGACAACCCCGACGTCCTGATTGCGCTGGACCGGCTGCAGGCTGCGCGGACCTACGAGGCCGGCATCATCGGCACCGTGCTGCCGGAAGCCGAAGCGGCCATCGGCGGCGGCCGCGGCACCGGCACCGATCTCGCGCGCGGACGCGTGCCGCAATCACAGGTCTCAGCCACGAACACCACTGGGCTCGAGCACATCAATGTCGTCGGCGGCTTCGATGCGCTCTGGGAGCTCGACGTCTTCGGCAAGTATCGGCGTGAGATAGAGGCCGCCCGCTACGACACCCAGGCGCTGCGCGCCGCGCGCAACGGCGTGCTGGTCTCGGTCATTGCCGATGTCGCCCGTTCCTATGTGGACCTGCGCGGCCTGCAGGTACGCGCTTCGGTGCTGGCCGCCGCCACGGGCGTGCTGCGCGAGTCGTTGCGCATCGTCAGCATCCGTTACGAGCGCGGCATCACCAACGAGCTCGACGTGACGCTCGCGACGCGCGAGCTCGCGACGCTCGAGGCGCAGGCCGCCCCGGTCGACGCGCAGGTGCAGGCCGGCGAGTACACCATTGCGACGCTCCTCGGGGTGTTTCCCGAGGACATGGTGAAGGAGCTCGCTCCCGCGGGGATGGTGCCCGCCGTGCCGGGCGCCGTCGCCACCGCAATGCCGGTTGACCTCTTGCGCCGCCGTCCCGACATTCAGGAGGCCGAGCGCGACCTCGCCGGCGCGACGGCGCGGATCGGTGTTGCGACCGCGGACCTCTTCCCCTCGGTCGCGATCTCGGGCTCCATCGGCTTCCAGCGCCAGCAGGCGCCGGGACTCCCGACGCTGGGCTCGCACATCTGGTCACTCGGCGGCGGGGCGGCCTGGCCACTGCTCGACTTCGGCCAGCTCGACGCGCAGGTGGAGATCGCCGACCTGCAGACCCGAGCCCTACTCGTCAACTACAAGAAGACCATCCAGGAAGCGGTGCGCGAGGTCGACAGCAACATCGGACTTTATGCGGCCGAGCAACTGAGCCTCGGCAAGCTCGAGACGGCGCTGCTCGCCAGCCAGCGCGCGGTGACGCTCGCCAACGAGCGCTATGAGCGCGGCCTCACCGACTTCCTCAACGTGGTGGATGCCGAGCGTCAGGAGTACGACATCGAGGAACAGTACACCGCCACGCAGGTCGCGGCCGCCGAGGAGTTCATCGAGCTCTACCGCAGTTTGGGCGGCGGCTGGGAGAACTATCAGTCGCTCCCCCCCATCCACCGTCCCGAGCCGGCCGTCATCGCGATGTTTCAGCGGGTCCTGAGTCGCAACGATCCGCTCAAGTGAGCCACTGTGCCCCATCATCCGCGGCACTGGCTGA
>DATIZW010000273.1:0-2284 GCA_035516875.1 Steroidobacteraceae bacterium | reverse complement strand
GTGCTGGGGTCGAAATTGAAAACATCAGCGCAGTCGAAGGCCACGCGCGAACCGTCGCGCAGACGCCAGTCGTAGAGGTAGTAGGCGACGGCGCGCAGATGACCTTCTGCGCTCACCAGCACGTCGTGGACGGTGAGCTTTGTGCCTTTCGAGGATTCCGCGACCTTCTTGACGAACTGCCGCACCGGCAGCCGCCCGAGGAAGGGCGATTCAACCCAGCCGTCGGGAATGAACAATGAGGCCGCCTTGTCGGCATCCCCGGCCTCGAGGGCTTTGAGATATTCGTGCACGCTTCGCTGCATAAGTGTCTCCGCTGCGTCGAAGCACCAAAAGGACGCAAAGCGCTTTTGCCAGACCCGCACGAATTTATACCACGCTCCCCCGGCAACCGCCGACAGGAGCGACAAATGCAGCAGCGACCGCGCCGTCGCTCCCGCACCGCCGCGCCCGCCACAGCGGCCGCACCGGCCGGCCGCACGGCGGCGCAGGTGCGCACGCGGCGCCTCGTGCTAGCGTGCGCCGTGGCGCAACAACCCTGCGACGATGGCCGCCTGATCGGCCCCGCGGGCGGCCCCGCGGGCGGCCTCGAGCGGCGTCACGCCCCGCCCGTCGGCGACATTCGGATCGGCTCCATAGTCGAGCAGGGCCAGCACGGCGGCCGCCTGACCATTCACGGTCGCCAGCATCAGTGCGGTGCGCCCGGAACCGTCGCGCGCATTGATGTCGGACTGCTTGGGCCGCAGCGCCGCGAGCGCACTCAAGTCCCCCGCCGCGGCAGCCTGGCGAAACGCCTCCTCCGGTTGGGTTGTGTCCGACCCCGCGAGCGGCGCGGGGGGCGCAGCCGCGGCGTACGCCTGGCGCTGTTGCGCGAGGTGAGCCGCGGGGGCGCCCGAGAGCGAGCTGCCTGCGGGCTTCGCGGCAGAGATCGCGGCCGCAACGCGCGCCTCTTCCCTCGCACTGTCGGTGCGCGCACCGGCCGACGGCGCCTCCTGCGCGCTGAAGGCGGCCGGCGGCGCGCGCGTGGAGGCCGGCGGTGCGCCCATCGCGAGCGAGGCGGGCGCACCGCCCGACAGCTTGCCACCCCCATCGAGTGAAGCAGGGCGCGGCGCGGACACTTTCGGCATACCGGGCGTAAAGATCCGCGGCGCGATCACGAGCGCCGCAAGTGCCGCCGCCGCCAGTCCGCCGAAAATCGCCCCTCGCCAGCGGGCGCGAGCCGCGGCCGGCGTGGGCTGCCGGCTGCCCTTACCACGCGCTCCGCTCGCCGCGCTGAGCTGCGCAGCGTGCGCGAGCACCGCGCGACGCACCGACTCGCGCGGACGACTCGGATCGAGCGCCGAGGCGCGCCGATACAGCTCATCGGCTTCGTCGGACGGGTCCTGACCTGGTGGACGCGTGATCATGCGTGCTCGCGCAGTAGCTCGCGCAGCCGGGTGCGCGCGTAGCGCAGCCGGCTCTTGGTGGTCTCGAAGCTGCTGCGCATCACGGTCGCCACCTCCTCGACGCTGAGGTCGCCCTCGACCTGCAGCAGGAAGGCGTCGCGCTGCTCGCGCGGCAGTTGTGCCATGGCCTCGCTCAGCGCAGCCGCCTGCTCGCGCACCACCACGGCCGCGAGCGGACCGACGCTCGGCTCCGTGGAAAGCTGCCCGACCAGGGAGCCGGATTCGAGGTCGACACTCTCCAGGCTGACCTGGCGGCCACGGGTGCGCACGCAATCGATCATACGATTGCGGGCGATGGTGAACAGCCAGGTAGTAAAGCGCGCCGTCGGCAAGTAGCGCGCGGCATCACGGGCGACGGCAAACCAAACCTCCTGCAGCAACTCCTCCGCTGTCGCCCGGTTGCCCACGTTGCGTTGCAGATAACGCCAGGTGCTCATCTCGTGCCGCTCGTAAAGCAGCGTGAACGCCGCGGCGTCGCCACCCGCGTAGCGTGCCATCAGCGCCTCATCACTCTCGCCTGCGTCCGACATTCAGCCCGTTATCGCGGTGGCGTGGTGCCTCATCCGGGAGGGTCGGGTACGTAGCGCTGCTCGTGCGAGCGGGGAAACGGATTGGGCACCGAGGCAGCGCCGTCCCCCGGCCGCACGATACCCATCGCCACGAGATTCTCAAAGCTATCGTAGCGGATGCGTATGACCTCGTTTGGCTCGCGCTGCATCCTGCGGAACTCGGTGTCGACGACGTAGGAGTATTCGCGCTCGCCGTGACCGGTGCCGAGTCGGGTGTCGGGCTGTGCTCGCGGCTCGGCGACGGCCCCGGGTGGATGCCCTACCGACCCCGCC
>DATIZW010000272.1:0-8442 GCA_035516875.1 Steroidobacteraceae bacterium | reverse complement strand
TCGATCGGCAGACGAAAGGTAATGCCGAGCTTGTTAGCCACGGTTTGCGCCTCGGTCATCATCGCCACCGCGAGTTTGCGGGTGGCGGGATACTGGCAGATGTCGCGCAGCGTCGCGCGGGTGAGTGCGCTGATTGGATTGAACGTCAGGTTGCCCCAGAGCTTGAGCCAGATCTCTGCGCGGATGTTGTCGAGTACCGGTGCCTTGAAGCCGCCGCGGGCAAAGCACGCGGAGACCGCGTGCACTCGATTGCTCGACGATCCGTCCAGCTCGCCGACGGGGAAGCGGTCGCCCTCGACGTGGCGAATGACCCCGGGCGCCACCAGCTCCGAAGCCGGGTAGACCACGCAGCCGATGACGCGTTCCGGCGGGATCTGCCGCACACACGCGCCGCTCGGGTCAACCGCTTCGACACAACGCCCCTCGAACCGGCCGCCGTGCTTGTGAAAGTACCAGTAGGGAATTCCGTTTTGCATCGTGACGACCATCGTCGCCGGGCCGAACAGCCGCGGTACATCGTTCGCCACGGCATCGACCTGGTGAGCCTTGACCGCCAGGATCACCATGTCCTGCGGACCTGCGGCGGCGTAATCCGCAATAGCCTGCACATCGCGCGCCACCAGCTCGGTGTTATCGCTCAGAATGAGCCTGACACCCCGGCTGCGAATGGCATCGAGATTTGCCCCGCGGGCCATGAACGTCACGCGCTCGCCGGCGAGCGCCAGCTTGACGCCGGCATAGCCGCCGATCGCTCCAGCTCCGACGATTGCGATCTTCATTACCGATCTCTACAAGACGGCCGCGGCGGAAGCACGGTAACTGTTAAATCGCCTTGCGCGGCCTTGGGCATCCCGCCTGTCGGGATCATACCGTCTCCCCTGCCAGCACAAAATGCGCAGCAGCCAGCAGCGCTCGTGTGACAAAAGCGCCGCCTGAGGGCGGCACTTCTGTCACTTCGCCGTGAACACGTCGCAGGCTCGCCAACGCCGTCTGCCGCTGCGTTGCCGGCGCACTGGGCAGCGGCCTTATCCGGCCGCACTTGGGTTCTGCTATCTTCTTGCAAATCCGTGCCGCAGGAGGCCTGGGAAATGCGCCTGTTATGGTTACCCTTGCTTGCGCTCGCAACCGCAACTGCCGCGGTCGGTGCACCGACCGCACCGGAGGCGAGCACTCCCGCCGATGCCGTGGCGATGCTGCAGTCGACACCGGTCTCGCAGTGGGACTTCGGCATCACCCGCCTCAATTTCGAGCTGGCGAACAGCTTCGCCGCGGAACTCGAATACGAGGGCTTTGGCTCATTGAAGACCGCGAAAAAGTCCCTCAATTCCTATTCGCTCCTGTGGGTGCACGTGTCCCCCACACCCGACAACCGCGGTCTGGAGATCTCCGTGCATCTCGGTCTCCCCAAGACCGGCAAGCACCGCAGCAAGAATGAGTTTCTGACCGATGCCGTCAAGGTGATCGAGCGGGTGCGCGATGAGTTGCACGTCAACGACGAGCGCGAACGTGAGGTCAGCGACGGTCGCTTCACCGGGACTCCGGGGATCGCCTACTACTTCCTGCCCGCCAGCGAGCAGCAGACGCTGAAGACAAAAACCGTCAGAGATCAGCTCGAGAAGGCAACCACTATCACGGTGTGGGAGCGGCCTGAGCCCCCTTTCGAGACCTGTACTGCGCCATTACTCGGGTCCGCGTTCACCTGCAACTGATCAGCCCGACTGCGAGGCGCGGCTTCCGCGACCTCCTTCGCGGCGCCCCCTCCTCAGCGTAAGTCCGGGAACGGCGCGGCCCGGAGCGCCGTTTGCACTGTCGCACCGCATCGGCGTAGCGTAGGGTGGTCCGCTGAGCTTTCGTGCAGTCGCCTCTACCGGCGGCCGCGACGAGCAGAACAAATAACCGACCACCGGTCAGGCGCGATGCGTCTCAACTTGGGAATGGTGCTGGCACTCAGCGTCGTCGCTTGCGGACAGGTGAACCCCGCCACCACCCGCACGACCACCAGCCAGTCGGCGAGCGGCAGCGCGACCCTCAACTGGTCACCGGTTACCCAGAACACCAATGGCACCCTGGTCACGGACCTCGCCGGGTACACGGTCCACTACGGAGTGTCGCCGGTCGCCCTGAGCGCCACCGTGGTGCTGTCCGATCCGAACCAGACCACCTATGTGGTCGGTCAGCTGAGCGCTGGAACCTGGTACTTCGCGGTCTCCGCCTACACGACGGGCGGCGTACAGGGCGAGCTATCCAACGTGGCCGCCAAGACCATCGCCGCCGCCACGGAGCAGTGAAGGCCGCCGCGCGCTGCGGGGCGGCGTAAAATCCGCTGCACCTCAGGCGCCAGTCCCGTCGCGCGCCGCTGCAGTTGGGATGGACGATGACCGCAACGCCCGTACACACCTACTTCTACTTCGGCACCGCGGTTCGCTACCTGCAGGACGCCCGACCCGGTGAGCGGATCGCCGATGACGCGAACGGCGGTCGCCGTATCAGGACGAATCTGAGCGTGGTGTTGAAAACGATGGCCGACCTGAACCTCACGACGAGCCTCGAGAGCGATGCGGCGGCGAAGCTGCGCGAGCAGTTGGAGTACTTCATGTCCGCCGGCGACGCGGAGGTACTCTCGGATGAGCAGTGCAGCGTCCTGGAGCGCAACATCGACAGCCTGCGCGCCGCGCTCGAGAGCGAGCTGCGGACGATGTACGCGAGTTCACCCGCGCAGCCCCGCGCCGACGCGCACAGGCTCCGCGACGGCCCGGCAGCGCTGTTCGCCGCGCAGGTCTATGCCGCTCTACCGCGAAGCGCCCAGATCGACATCAGCGAAGCGGCTCGCTGCAGCGCCTGCGAAGCACCGACCGCCGCCGCGTTTCACCTGCTTCGCGCCGTGGCGACTGTGTTACGGGGCTTTTACGCCTCCACCGCGAGCTGGCGGCGAACCGCCGACCATACGGAGCTATTCAATCGGCTGAGTCACCTGCGAACGGCCTTCAGAGACCCCTGCCAGCACCCGGATGTGATGTTCGGACCCGACGAGGTGCAACAGCTGTGGAAGCTGTCGGTCGAAGTGATCAACCGCATGGCGCCGGCTCTCGGGTCAATCGCGGCAGCCGACACTGTGCACGGCAGCCGCTCTACGCGCGTCTCGTGAGCCAACGTCGCAGACTTCGCCACGCTGCACCGGCAAACCAAACGAGCGCGGCCGGAGGCACACCTCCGGCCGCGGCACTTCCTACGTGTTACTCGCAATAACTGCGGTGGTCACGCCTCTTCTTCGCCCCGTTCGTGCAGCAGATGTGCGAGCAGCATGCGGCGGGCGCGCCTCTTGCGTAGTATGCGGCTGCCGATCAGCAGACGCATGATGCGGCTTTCGCTGTCTCCGCCTTCCTCGTCACCCGCGTCTTCGTCGCCTTCCATGTCGTCTTCGTCGCCCGCCTCACTCTTCTCACGCAGGAGGTGAGCCAGGAGCATGCGACGTGCGCGCCTGCGCCGCAGCATGCGCTTGCCGGCCAGCAGACGCAGGAGCTTGCGTTCATCGCCCTCTGCGCCCTCGTCTTCCTCGTCCTCAAAATCCTCGTCCTCCGCCTCGCCTTTCTCGCGCAGCAGATGGGCCAGGAGCATGTGACGCACGCGCCTGCGGCGCAGGATGCGGCTGGCGATCAGCAGTCGCACCAGCTTCTGTTCTCTGTTCCCCCCTTCCTCGCCTTCCTCCTCACCCTCATCTTCCTCCGCCTGCGCCTCGCCCTTCTCGCGCAGCAGGTGAGCGAGCAGCAGGTTGCGTAAGCGCCGGCGACGCAGTATGCGGCTGCCGATCAACAGACGCGCGATGCGACGGTCATCAATTTCGTCGCCGCCCTCCTCACCCGATTCACCTTCCTCGTCCTCGTCCTCCGCCTCGAATCTCTCGCCGATGAGACGCGCAAGCAGCGCGCGACTCAATCGTCGACCGCGTACCTTACGGCCCAGCGCGAGTCGCACCAGCTCCTCATTTTCAAGTGTAGCGCCCATAAGTTCCTCCTTAACGTAGTCAGTTAGCACGAGTTGCCGCAGCACGATCCGATTCCAGCCCGGCGCTCGGGCTGCCTGCGGAAGCCGCCGAAGGCGGCTTCATCGAATGCTGAATCAATGTCCCGAGAATGGCCCGGCCGAGTACGTCGCGCTGTAGCAGGCGTCTGGCCGGGCTGTCCTTGATGAGCGGCGTCAGCAGCAGGTGGCGTAACTGCGCGTCTTGTTCGGATTCGTCCTGCTCGGCGTGGCCGTTCCCGCCCAACACGCAATCGATTCCGGCCTCGAATGCCTCCTCGAGAGCCTCCTCGAGTCTTTCGCTCCCCTCCGCTGCGAGACTCGCCTTTTCTTCGTCGGAAAGCTCGTGGCGGACGCCGGTGGCGTCGAAGGTTTCGAACTTTACGACCTGCCCCGTACTCGCATCGATGGTGAACGTGAAGAATTTGCCCCCGGACTGATCAACCTCACTCATCTTCTGCTCCTTCTGCGGACTGCGATCTGAAGTCTTCTGACTCATAGAACTGTTGTGCTGTGGGCCGGTCGCCATGTTCATGTCACACTCCTTCCGGCTCGTCGAAACGCGACGTGTTCAGTCATCGGCACCGTCGATGCGCGGAGTCCCTTGCGCAGCCCCACCGCAGCAAAACTCCGCCGAGCATAGCGGCGGCTGATGACTTCGGTTTTACAGCGTGCGCAGCCCACCACTTCGTCTGCGGCAGGACCTGTTCAGACTGGAGTCCACCCCAATCGTTCCCGCGGACCGTCACGGCACGGTATGAGGTTCACCCTGATAGAGCGTTGCGGCGCGCCGCGCACTCATCCTCACCGAGCGCGATTATCTCACCGACGCGCCACGTCGATGGACTGCCCTTTCGGGTAACGATCGCAGCCGTGCACCTGGGCGCGCGGCAGCGTCTCAACACTCGACAGCCGCTGACTTGAGCTCAAGTGTTGAGCGGCCAGGCGCCGCGGCGGGACGGTGTTCTGCGGCCGCGCTCCTGGAGCCGAGTCGCCTGCGATCGACATCTCGCAAGCCTCCGCCGTGTCTCGTCAGCAGCATCATTTGGACAGATGATCCGTGAGCCTCGAAAACCTCAGCGAGCGTTGTTCGCCAACGGGCGATTGGCCGCTGCAGCCGCAGAGCAACACTTTGATTGCCGAAAGCACAATCGCTGCATAAAAAAAGTTGCTCGGCTTCCAGGCTGAGCGCTCGCGAGAGCAGCCGGTGCGCCGGGAGTGGGGAACATGTCAATTCCCTGTCGCTCGACCCGACCAATCGAATCTGGATGAGCGATATGGATCAGTACATGCCTCCGGTCGCCCTCGGCGCGCCGATGCGGCGTGGTATGCGGAACGGTCACTGACTCGAGGCACGCCGGTTTCGCCGCAGGGGATATGGTGAGCGGCATCGGTGTCTGGGCCGACTACCAGCTCGGTGCGCGCCGCTGCTGAACAAGCTCGCGCCCGTCGAGGGAATAGCCACGGCCAGGCCTTCGGACTGTTCGCCGTCGTCGGCCCGACCGCCTACTTCGGTCTCACTGATCACGGCCGGCAGACGCCGCGCGTGGCTGCGGCAGCGTCGGCGCTCAGAGCACCGTCACTGCCCCCGGGTCGGTGAGCTCCGGCGGTGCGGCGCTGAACAGCACGCGCAGGTGCAGCGCCAGAAGCTGTCCCGGACTGAGCTCGCGCCGCTGCTGCACGACGCGCAGTGCCAGCGCGGGATCGTCGGTAATGATGTTGTCGACGCCGCGCTCGATCATGCGCAGCATGACCTCCGCGCGGTTCACGGTCCACACGTGCACCTGCTTGCCCGCCGCATGCGCGCGGCCGATCACGGCTGGCGTGGCGCGCGCCGAGTTGAGGCTGAGGAAGTCGGCGTCGGCGCGCGCGACGTCGCCCACCGCGGCCGCGATGATCATCCCCGTCGTCAGCCGCGGCTCGATTGCCTTGATCTGTTTGAGGGCCGCGGCGCTCAGCGAGGTGATGACCACCTGGTCAAGGAAATTGTTGCGCCGCAGAACCTCCACCACCGCCGCCGCCAGCCCCGGATCGGGGCCGTTGTACTTGAGCTCCACGTTGACCTTCATGCGCCCCCGTGCGAGCGCGATCACCGCTTCGAGCGAGGGTACGTGCTCGCCGCGGAAAGCCGCGCCGAACTTGCGCCCGACATCGATCGTGGCGAGCTCCACGGCCGTCAGCTCGCCGATCTTGCGCGGGTCCCCTGCCATGCGCATGAGATCGCCATCGTGCAGCACGACGACCAGCCCATCGCGGGTGCGCTGCACATCGAGCTCCGAGAAGCTTGCATGGGCCGCGATCGCGGCGCTGAATGCCGCCAGGGTGTTCTCCGGTGCGCGGATCGAGTCGCCGCGATGCGCGGTGATCACCGGCTCCGCCTCGGGCGTGTACTGCGAGGCGACGAACCACACGGCGCCCAAACCGAGCGCGAGCAACGTGCCGGTCGCAACGCAGATCCGCACGGCCAGGCGCCGCGGCGGCTGCCGGTCCACCTCGGCGGCAGCCGCTGCAGGCGAAGTGCCGGCGGCGAACTCCTCGACATACATGCGGGTGACGAGAAACTGATGACCGGCGATGAGCAGCGCACCGTGTATGAACCCGGCGACGAGCGATAGCACGACGAACACGCTGATCAGGGTGAGCACCCGTGAGTAATCGAGGCCGGCCCAGGCGAGCGCCGTTGCTTCGAGGTGGCGGGCGCTGCGCGCGATGATGATTCCGCCGCCGACCAGCAGCAGCCACCAGGCGACCACCCGGGTGAGGACAGCCGCGAGCTGGCCACGCGTCCGCGCGGCACTCGCCGCGAGTGCCTGGCGTGCAGTCACGTTCTCTAACATGAGGATCGGCGCGGCGAACAGCCAACGGCCGAGCTGCCAGAGTGCGAGTAATGCATACGCTGCCGCGAGAGTCAGCGCCAGGAGCAGTGCGCGATGCCACTCGCGCGGCTGAGCGGCGAGATAGTAGTTGATGTCGTGGCCGCTCAATTGCGACTTCCACAAGAGCAGCATCCCCGCCAGGAAGGGCAGCGCGAGCAGCGCCAGACGCGCCAGCACGCGCGCCCCGAGAACCACCAGGGCCGGGGTGCGGCGCAGTACCGCCGCCACAGTGGGGGTCAGCGCGGCCGGACTGCGCCCGATGGCCTGCGCGGCGATCCGCGACTGCCCGGAAAACTCGGCGAGCAGCGCAGCGGCGCCGAGCGCGCCGACCACGAGCACGCAGGCAGCACCGGGCGCTGACAGGACGAACCGGGCGATCGCGACATTGCTCACCACGGCCTCCCCGGAGGCGAGCACCAGGCGGCGCGCCGCCCAGGTGAGCAACGGGCCGACCAGCGCAAAGGCGGCGAGCTGCGCGAGCAGCTGAAAGGCAAACGCCGTGCGTGCCTGGAAGACGAGATCCGCAAGGGTACGGCGCGCGAGTCCGCGCTTCATGTTGTCTCCCCGCTCGCTTGCCCGCAGCCGATTGGCCGCTCTACTCGCGGTACGGTGGCGTACGCCTCTTCTTCAGACTAGCTTACCAGGCCCGATCAGATCAGCCGCCTCGCAGGTAAGCGAAGCCACCTTCCTTGACGTAAAGATCGCATCCTTCCGCCGTGGCGAGCGAATGCGCCGAATGCGCGGGCAGGCGCAGCCACGTGTGCGGACCGTAGGTGCCGTGCTCATCGGTGAAGGAGCCGCGGAGCACAAAAAGTTCCGCGCCCTGCGGGTAGCTGAGTCGCGCAGCGCCCGCCCCTGGTTCCCAGCGTTCGAGACGCGTCGAGTCCGTGAAGCCCGCCTGTGCGTAGAGCAGCCGCGTAGCGCGCCCATCGAGCGGCTGCCAGGGCAGGGTGCCGGTGCTGAGCGCGACGTGGCGGCGTTTCGTGCCGGGGCATTGCCGCAGCTTGACGAACAGCAGGCAGCCGCCGCGCGAATACGGCGCGTGGCGGAAGCCCTCGGGATTCAGCAGGTAGCTGCCTGCCGGCCAGTCACCCTGCTCGTCGGAAAACACCCCTTCGAGCACGAGGATCTCCTCACCCTCCGGATGGTCATGCCTGGGGAATTTCGCGCCCGCGTCGAAGCGAACGACGGAAGTGACCTGACCGGCCTCGGGCGGGCCGACCAGGTGCAGTCGCTTGCGCCACACGGTGGTGCTCGGGCTCGCCGCCCAGGGCAGCTCGCGGGTATCGACGGCGATCCGTGCCGACAGGTCGCCGTGGATGGTCTGCGACATGGGGCTCAGCGGTTGGCGTTCGCGCGGGTGTGATCCCAGTTCTCACGCGCACGCGTCAGGTAAGTGTGTGGCGCCTCGAGGAATACCACGAGCGACGTCGCGCTCGAGAAGCAGTAGCGCTTGCGCGAGTCCGGATCCACCCAGTTGATCGAGCAATCGGCCGGGATGCTCACGCCGGCAGAGAGCCCGAGCGGGTCGGCGTTCGCAAATTCCCCC
>DATIZW010000271.1:0-24523 GCA_035516875.1 Steroidobacteraceae bacterium | reverse complement strand
GCAAAGAAAGCGTCACGGACGGCGCTTAGGATGGCAAGCCCCTGGTATGACACTTGTCCCACAGCGCATTAACAGCCAGGGAATTCGGCGCCAACAAGACTCAGGTCAGACGATGAAGACATGGCTCGCGATGATCGCAGCGCTGCTCGCCGCCACCGCGGCGGTGTCCGCGGCGCGCGGCGACGAGGCGGCAAGGCCCGACGCGGTGCACTACCTCATTCAGCCGGGGGACCAGTTGACTATCTCCGTGTGGAAGGAGAAGGACCTGCAGGGGGATGTGCTGGTGAGGCCCGATGGGGGCCTGTCGTTCCCGCTCGCCGGCGACCTGAATGCGAGGGGCAAATCGGTCGAGGAGCTGCGCCTCGCGCTCACCGATCGTCTCAAGGCCTACATCCCGGAGCCCGTGGTGACGGTGGCGGTCAAGACGATCGGCGGCAATCAGGTCTACGTCCTCGGCAAGGTGAACCGCCCCGGCCAGTTCCCTTTCAGCAGCCCGGTCGATGTTATGCAGGCGCTCAGCCTCGCCGGAGGGGCAACTCCCTACGCCGCTCTCAACGATATCGTCATCCTGCGGCGCGAGAATGGCCGTCAGGAAGCGCTCCACTTCCACTACGGACAGGTGGAGCACGGCAAGGAGCTGAGCCAGAACGTCCTGCTTCACAGCGGCGACACGGTGGTCGTGCCCTGAGGGGCCGTGGCCGCATCGACTGCAATCCACCGAGCCGATGCGTCATGCGCCGACCCTGGGCCTCATCGTCGCCGGACTCGCCCTGGGGGCGCACTGGCGGACGGCGTGCGCGGCGCAGTGGTCGATTGAGCCGACCCTGGGGTGGCTCGTGAACTACGACAGCAACCCGCAGCTGCTCGAGAGCGGAGCGCAGGCGACCGCGGGGACGACCTTATCGGCCGATGCGACCCTCAAGCGCGCCACGGAGATTACGGAGTTGGATCTGCGTCCACATCTGGACCTGCAACGTTTCGCGAGCGATGCGGCGCTGAATTCGGACAACGGCTCGCTGCAGGGCTCGTTCACCGCGCGCGCGGAGCGCTCGTCGCTCGCGCTCACAAGCGGCTATGAACACACCAGCACGCTCACCACCGAGTTGAGCGACACGGGCATCATCGATGCGGCCGTATATCGCGATACGACCAGTGCGGGGCTGTCGCTCACGCACGCGCTCGGCGAACGCCAGCACCTTGACCTCGAAGGCTCATACGCCAACGTCGTCTTTCCCGGCGGCGAGCAGCTGGGACTCGTCGGTTATCGCTACCCGAGCGCATCGCTCAGCGACACGATCAGCACCTCCGAGGTCACATCCATCTCGGCCACCGCATTCACGGACCGGCTGAGCGCTCCCCTCGTCGGCTACGACAGCCGCGACGCCGGCGCGCGCCTCGGGGTGAGTTACGCGCACAGCGCGCGCCTCAGCGCCGGCGCTTCGGCCGGCGTGGTCGAGACGACCGTAGCGGACTACACCCAGCACGGCTATGTGTGGGACTTGCATGCGACGCGCAGCGGCGAGCTCGATCAGTGGACCGTATCCCTCAATCGCACGGTGCAGCCGAGCGGTCGCGGTTTCCTGCTGCTGCGCGAGGCTGCAAGCCTGAGCTTTTCGGAAAGCGTCGCGCCGCAGCTGTTTGTCACCGGCACGCTCCAGTACATCCGCAACAGCAACCTCGCCAGCGGACCGTTCTTCGACGTGCCCCGCTACGAGTCAGCCGACGCCGGGCTCGAGTGGCATCCGACCGAGCACCTGGTGCTGAGCCTGACGGCCGGGGTCCGTGAAATCAGAGAGCCGACGAGCGATGCCACGCCGCGCGGCTGGCACACGGCATTCAACACGCGTTGGGCGCCGCGCGCTCCGAGCGTCTCGCGATAGGGCGGACATGACGGAAACTCAGACACCACAAGGCATGCGGCTGCGCGACGCGCTCGCCGCCCTCAGGCGGCGCCGCCAACCAGTGTTGCTGGCGCTCGCCGCAGGGGTGCTGACCACGCTGCTGCTCGCGCTGCTACTGCCGGCCTACTACGAGTCGGTTGGCATCATCCTGATCGAGCAGCAGGAGGTCCCGCAGGAGCTGGTGCGCTCGATGATCAGCTCTTACGCCGACGAGCGCGTGCAGACGATCAATCAACGGGTGATGACCACACAGAACCTCATGGACATCATCCGCCGTTACAACCTGTATCCGAACCGGGTGAAGCGCGATTCGCGCGAGCAGCTCATCGAGCGCATGCGCAAGGACATCACCTTCAAGACGATCAGCGCCGACGTCGTCGATCCGCGCAGCGGCGTGCCGCGGCAGGCGACCATCGCATTCAGCGTCTCGTACCGCAACCGCTCGCCGGATCAGGCAGTGAAGGTGGCGAACGAGCTGGTGACGCTGTACCTGAATGAGAACCTCACCGAGCGCACCCAGCGGGCGGAGGACGCATCGAGCTTCCTGCGCGAGGAGAGCTCGCGCATCTCCAGGCACGTAGAGGAGCTCGATGCGCAGCTGGCGGACTTCAAGTCGAAGCACGTCAACGAGCTGCCCGAGCTCACGCAGGCGAAACTCCAGTTCCTCGACCGCGCCGAGCAGGAGCTGAGCGACACGCAGGCGCGTCAGATGGCCTTGGAGCAGCAGCGCTCCTATCTGCAGGGGCAGCTCGCGCTGATCAAGCCGAACTCGCAGATCCTCGCCGAGGACGGCAGCCGCATTCTCACGCCGGCGGATCGGCTGCGCGTCGCAAAATCCGAGCTGGCGTCGGCGGAGGCGATCTACTCGCCCACGTATCCCGACATCGTGCGCCTCAGGCGCGAGATCGCCGGACTCGAGGCCCAGCAGGGCGCGCAGCCGGCCAGCAACGACCTGCAGCGGCGGCTGGAAACCGCCCAGGGCGAGCTGGCTCAGGCGCGCGAGAAGTACACCCCCGAACATCCCGACGTGCAGCGGCTCGAGAAGCAGGTGGCCGCGTTGCAGGCGGCGCTGGCGGCGCAGCCGGCCCCGCCGTCCGGCGGCACTGCCGCGGCAGCGCCTGAGGCTGACAACCCAGCCTACGTGGAGCTCGAGGCGCAGCTCGCGGCCAGCAAGAGCCAGCTCGCGACGCTCGATGGCCAGATGGCTGAGCTGCGCAAGCGCATCGCCGGCTATCGCCACGACATCAGCGCGACGCCTCAGGTCGAGCGGGAATACCGGCAGCTGCTGACTGAATACGAGACGGCGCAGCACAAGTACGAGGAGGTGCGCACCAAGCAGATGGAGGCGCAGGTCAGCCAGAACCTGGAGTCGGATCGCAAAGGCGAGCGCTTCACGCTCATCGAGCCGCCCCTGACTCCGGAGAAACCGGTGAGCCCGAATCGTCCCCTGATCCTGATCCTCGGCCTGGTGCTGAGCCTGGCGCTGGCCGCGGGCGTCACCGCGGTTTTCGAGTCCACGGACGCGACCGTGCGTGGCAGACGGGACGTCGAGGAACTGCTCGAGGCGCCCCCGCTCGCCGTCGTCCCGCGAATCGTCACCGAGCGCGAGATCCGCGCGGGGCGCCGGCGCATGCGCCTGGCTCTCTGGGGCGCGGCAGGCGCCGGCGTTGCCGCGGTCGTTGTGGTGCACTTCTTCTATAGACCGCTCGATGTCCTGTGGTTTTCGACTTTGCGGAGTTTCGGGCTGTAGGCCGAAGAGGTAACCCAAGTTGGAACGAACTCAACGAACCCTCGAGCTTGCACACCCGCAGCGTTCCGCCCCGGCGGACCATCAGCCGGTGGAGCCACCCGCCGGCCACGTGCCCGCGGCGGCAGGCCCCGCGCTCGGCGCGACACCGGCGCGGGTCGTTCCCGTCGACCGCAAGGCGCTGCGCGAGCGTCGGGTGATTCTTCCCGGCACGACGGATCCCGCGGCGCACGCCTATCGGATGCTGCGTACGCAGCTGCTTCGGCAGGTGCGCACGCACAAGCTGCGGGTGATCGGCATCGCCAGCGCGGCCGACGGCGAAGGCAAGACCGTGACCGCGGCGAATCTGGCGCTGTGCGTGGCCGCGGAGCCCAACCAGACCGCGCTGCTGGTCGACTTCGACCTGCGCAGGCCCGGAGTGGCGGAGCTGCTCGGGCTCGGTGTCGAGTCGGGCCTCGAGAGCTGGTTCGATTGCAGCGCTCCCCTCGGGAGCCTGTTCGTAAAGCTCGAAGGGGTCGAGCGGTTCCGCGTGCTGCCGACGATCCGCTCGATGGAGGGGAGCTCGGAGCTGCTCGCGGAGACTCGCACGCAGGAGCTGATCGCGCACCTCAGGAACCGCTATTCCGACCGGCTGATCATCGTCGATCTGCCTCCGGTTCTGCTCGCCGACGATTTTCTCACCGTCGCCCCGCACCTCGACTGCGTGCTGCTGGTGGTGAGCGAGGGCCGAACGCGGCGCGAGGACGTCAACCGGATGAAGGAGCTGCTGGCCGGCGTACGCCTGTCGGGGACGGTCCTCAATCGCTCCGCGGAGTCTGAGCAGCGAGCGTACTGAAGCTCGTCGAAGCGTATGAAGTCCTCCGCCGCAGCCCTGCTGCTTCGCTCTGGCGAATCGATACTCGCGAGTGCGCTGAAGCCGGAAGCGCGCTGGGCGGTGACCGGCCAGCTGCTCGCCGCCGCGGGACTGCTCGTCGGCATGCGGCTGCAGACCGAGTTCATCGCACCCGAGGTGTTTGGCGCGACCGTGCTGATGGTCGCCTACGGAGCGCTGTGCGTCGGTGTCGTCTGCACCCCTTACCTGCAGGGCGCGCTGCGCTTTCACCCGGAGATGGCCGCCGTCGGGGCGGGTGTTGCGCTCAAGCGCTTCATCGAGCGTACGGTGCTGCGCCGATTGTTGCTCGCGCTCGCCGTCACGCTGATTGGGGGCGCCGTGTATTGCGCCATGTTCGGTGCCTCCTACTGGGGCGTCGTGCTGCTCTGCGGCCTGTGTGCCGTGGACGTCGGCCGCAGCATCGAGCTCGCGTTCATGAACGCGGCGCGGCGCCAGCGCGAGTACGCGCTGTGGACTCTGTACGAGGCGTGGGCGCGGCCGATTGCGGCCGTGGCGTGCGTGCTCGCCAGCCGCGCACAGGCCGCGGTAGTGCTGCTTGGATACCTGCTCGCGTCCGGCGCATCGCTGGCCGCGTTTCATCTGCTGCGGCGGCTGCGGGGCGAAGCGCAGCGGGAAACAACCGCGGTGCTCGACGCCGAGACCAGGTCCTCGCTACTGCGCTATGCGCGACCGCTCATCCCCTTGGGGCTCGTCGGCTGGCTGGGTGCGCTCAGCGACCGCTATGTAGTGGCGGGACTCCTCGGTCTGCGAGCGGCGGGCATCTACGCGGCCGTCTCCGGCCTCATCGGGCGGCCGAATCTGATGATGCAACAGACGATCGAGCTGGCGGTGCGTCCGGTCTACTTCGCCGCCGTTGCCGGCCGGGACCGCGCACGAGAGGCCGCCGTGTACGCCCGCTGGCTGTCGGTGAACGCCGCGGCGGGACTCGCGCTGCTCACAGGGGCGCTCGTCGGCAGCGACCTCATCGTCCGGGTGCTTCTCGGACCCAGCTATGTCGATGCGAGCCTGATCATTCCGTTCGTCGCGCTGGCGCAGTTCTTCCTCATCGTGAGCTACACCCTGAACGGCTTTCTCTACGCCCACAAGCGAGTCGGGGAGGTGCTGCTCTACACCGCCGTGGCCGCGCTCCTCACGGTGACGCTCGTGGTGCTCCTCGGCTGGCACTGGGGACTTCGGGGCGTGGCAATCGCGGGCGCCGTATCGAACCTCCTGCAGGTCGCGGCACTGGCGCTCACAGTGCGCGCCGCGCACCGCGGCGGGCAACGCTGATGTCGCGCCGGATTCTCCTGATTGCGTCCAGCGCGGTCGCGGACTCGATGGAGCGGCACGTCATCGACGCGCTCGGCTCTATGGGGCATAGCGTGCGGCACTTCGACATCAAGCGCCTCACCGGTTTCGGACAACGGATTGACTATGCGCTCGCTTCGGCGCTACGGCTCGTGATCCGGGAGCCGGAAAGACTGCGCGAGCGCGCGCTGCTCGGCGCAGTGAGCGCGTTCCAGCCCGAGCTCATCCTCGTGCTGCTCGGCTCCGCCCTGTCGCCGAAGACCGTGATGCGGTTGCGGCGCAATTACTCGGGAAGGATCGTCTGCTGGTGCCAGGACCAGCTGACCACGATGGACCGGCAATACCTCATCGGGGCGGAGTACGACCGGCTGTTCGTCAAGGACCGCTACATGGTGGAGTTCCTCACGGCCATGGCCGGCCATCCGCACGTGCACTACCTGCCGGAGGCTTGCAATCCCGCCGTACACCGCAGCGTCGAGCTGACCGCCGAGGAGCGCGAGTATTTCGGGGCGGATATCTGCACCTTTGGCACGCTGTACTACTACCGGCAGGCGCTGCTGCAGGCGCTCGAGGGCTACGACCTCAAGGTGTGGGGCCATGTGCCGGACTGGCTCGTGCATCGCCTCGGGGCGCGGCACATGGGAAGGCCGGTGTACGAGGCCGACAAGTGCAAGGCGGTCGCGGGTGCGAAGATCGTCCTCAACACGCTGCACTACGGGGAGATCAACGGGCTCAACTGCCGGGCGTTCGAGGCGGCGGGCTGCGGAGCCTTTCAGCTCATGTCCTACTCCCCGGCGGCCGCCGCGCACTTCGAGCCCGACCGTGAGGTGGTGCTGTTCCGCAGCCGCCGTGAGCTCATCGACAGGATCGACCATTACCTGGCGCACCCGGAGGAGAGCGTGGCCATCGCGCGCGCGGCGCAGCGCCGGGCGTATGCCGAGCACACCTACCAGCACCGGCTCGGCCGGCTGCTCGAGCTGAGTATCTGACGTGGACGCAGCCCCCGCCGCCCAAGGCTCCGGATCGCGCGGACTGCTCATCTGGGCGGCGCTGAGCGCCGGGTTCTGGATCGGGCTCGCGGCGGCGGCAACGCAGAGCCCGGACGCCTCGGCGGCTGCGGTGCTCTATCAGGGAGTCCTCTTTGCAGCTTGCAGCTTTCCGGCGCTGGTGTTGGCGCGACAGCCGCGCTACCGGCTGCTCGCCTTCTTCATGCTGGTCTACTACGCGATGTTCGGCCTGCGCGACCTGGTGCTCATGTTCACCAGGTCGCAGTACCAGATTTACACCGGCATCGAGATCGAACGCACCACGCTCGCCGACTGGCTGATCATCGGAGGTGCGCTGCTCGCCACGGCAGGCTATACGGCCGTCGTGGCGCTGTGGCCGAGCCCCGGTCGCGCCGCGCGCCGCTCGTGGACTTACCGGGCCTCGCTCGCGGTCGGGTTCGTCCTCTGGACGATCGGGATCTGCGCGAATTTCGTGGTGCAGTTCGTGTACGCGTACCAGGAGAGGCAACAGCACGTCGGCGTCGGCTCGGTCATCATCTCCAATCTCTACTACCTCGCCTTTCTCGGCGACGCAATTCTGCTCGTGACCGCTTTCCGGCATCCGGGGCGACGTGCTTCGTGGCTGCTGGTCGGTCTCATGATGATCGTCGAGTACGGCTTCGGCTTCGTGGGAAACATCAAGGAAGTTTCCTATCGCATTCCCGTGCTCATCCTCATCTGCTCGTTCTTCTGCCGCGGCCGGATCAATCTGAAGTGGGCGCTCCTGCTCGTCCTGAGCTTCATTCCATACCAGGCGCTGTTCAACGTTTACCGGGAGCAGGTGCTGCAGGTTTATCACCGCAGCGCTCTGGACGCAGTGACGAGCGCGCGCAAGAGCGTCGACGCGGTCTTGAGCAGATACCAGCATGAGCGCGAGCCGATGGCGAAGAGCGCGTTCACCATGCTCGACCGCGTGGACGGTCGCAAATACGTCGAAATCATCACTCAGCGAACTGGGGTGAGCGTCCCCTACCAGGACGGAGAGACATTCAAGTTTCTCGCGTACTCGTTCGTGCCCGTGTTCTGGTGGCCTGACAAGCCGCAACTCTCGACCGGACAGCTGATGAACCGGACGTTCCATCTGTCGCTCTCGCGCGAGACCTTCGTTCCTTCGACGATTCTCGGCGAGTTTTACTGGAACTTCGGGGTGACTGGCGTGATCTGGGGGATGCTCTTGGTCGGCGTCATTTTCGCGCTCGTCAACTGCAGCTTCCTCCGGGACGATCGCTACTCCACGGCGGGGATGCTCGCCGTCCTGCTGGTCGCATACTTTCTGGCGGCGCGCTTCGAAGCGAGCGTCGCCTCACAGTACGGGCAGTGCATCCGGGTGCTGCTGATTCTCGCGGCGATCGATGGTTGCTTCGCCGTGATGGGCTGGAAGAGCGCCATCGACAGTTCGACGCCGCGCGGTCGTCAGCCAGTGCGCGCCGAGGCGCGCCGGCTGACGTACCTGACGCCCGAAGGGGCCTCGCCGTGACGCGCACGTTCTACACAGGTGCCATTGCGGCGACGCTTGCGGCTTTCGCTGTCGTCGCTCCGGCCCAGGAAGCACCCTTAGTCCCCGCCACGCTGGCGGGCTTCAAGTTCGTGGGGGTCGAGGCCGCGCCACGGCAGCTGCTCCCGGCGACCGGTCGCGTGCTGCTCGGGACCGGAGACTACCGTGTGGACAATCCGCTCACGGTGCGCGGAGCGCAGGGCCTGATCCTTTACGGTGCGGGCCGGATGCGCACGCGCCTGGTCGGCCTGCACCCGGGGTTGCCGCTGTTGCGGGTAGCCGGCGGCGCACCCGTCATCATTTCCGGCGTCTCCCTGGTTGCGTCAGACGGGACCAGCCAGGCGCTCATCGAGACCGTCAATACGCGGCCCCTGCGGCTGCTCATACAGGATGCATTCTTCCAGGGCGGGAGCCTGAAGATCGGCGGGCCCGGGGATGTCGTCGTGCAAGGCACCCACTTCGAGGGCGGGCCTGGTCCGCTCACGCCGAGCGTGGGAATCGAGATCGACGACGCGGATGCGACCGTGACCGTGATCGGCGGCAACATGAGTCACCATGCGCCGGCGCACGTGCTGCAACACCGCGGACGGCTGCAGATGTACGCCACAGGATTGCAGGGTCTGGATGATCCCGCCGGCGCCGACGTCATTCTGAGCAGCGGCTCGCCCAGAGGACCGCACGTGCTCGCGGCGCTTCGCAGCGAAGGCACCAATGCGAGGGAGGCTTCAACCTTTCTGCGCGTGCGGACCGCGCCCGAGGCGGTGGATGTGGCGCTCAAGGCGAACAGCTTCACCAGCCCCACGTTCCTGCCCCCGGATGCCAGAACCTGCGGATCCGCCGTGGCCCCGAACACCTTCGTCGACTACGGTGCCGCCGGAACCGTGTGGTTGATCGGCAATATCGGCGGCCGCAATGTCACGCGGCTCATCCGCGCGACTGACCCCGCAGCCACGGTCGTCGCGCTCGGCAACGCGGTCAAAGGATGCGTCGGCGAGCAACCCGAGCGGGATGTGTTCGAGGTAAGCGGCGGGGTACGGCTGGTTGCGATCGACAATCTGTTCGATCATGCAAACGCGCTCGGAAAAGGCGCGGCGTCGGCTCCCTTGCGGCGTTTTCTGGCCTCGATGCACTCGCTCCCCGACGCGGCCGGCCTGCCGTTGGTGCCCGACTCACCGGACAGCGCCGGACTGCCCATTTCCCCGCGGCCGACGATCACGGCGGCGCCGCCGGCGCCATTCCTGGTCGATGCAACGCGCTATCGTCGCGATCCTGCCTGCCGCCGAGCGGCGGACGACACCTGTTTTCTGCAGCGCGCGCTCGATGCGCAGGGTGCGCATCTGTTCATACCCGCGGGCCTCTACCGAACTTCGGCACCGTTGCGACTCGCACAGGCCGCCGATCAGATCGGCGGGCTCATTGCCGGTTCCGGCAGCGCCCGAACCCGCATTGCGTGCAGTTGTGCCACGGCGTTCGCCAGCGATGGCATGGCTTACGTGACGATCCAGGGAATTACGTTCCAGAGCCTGGGAGCAGCGTCCTCCCGCGACGCGACGGTGTCGCTCGAATGGCCTGAGGAGATCGACGGCCGGCGTAACCCGAGCTTCCCGACCCAGGGCAACAATTTCTATGACGCGCGCTTCGTGGGTGGCCATTACGGCCTGGCGATCGGGGCTCACTCGCTGCGGCAATGCTCCGAGAACCTCGTCGTCGACTCGCAGTTCGCAGACAATTTCGTCGGCGTCGCGATCGGCGCCGCCAATGCATTGAGCAATACTCTCGCGGGAGCGAGCTTCGCCCGCACGGACTGGAACATCGGGTTCAGCGATTCGGCCTCGGGGGGCTCGTGGGTGGTTCTGGGCGCCTCTGCCACCGGTACGCGCGCCGGCGTCCTGTACCACCCGGCACTCACCCCGGCCCTCTATCACCTGGGATTCGACTCGGACGGACCGAGGCTGCTCGACATAGGGTGGAACAGCAACGAAACGTCCATCGTATTCGAGCACAGCCGCCTGGTCGGCGGCAGCCCGCGCAATCCCTACATCAATTTCAATGCGGGCCAGGGCCTGACGTTCCTGCGCTCCACGCTCGGCGCGGGCGCGTGGCGACTCGACGGCACCGGGTCAGCGTCCTTCATCCATCTCATGTACAGCACCGCGCTGCCGGGAGAGGCCGACGTCCCCGCCGCCTGCGTCGCTGAGCTGGGCACGGCGGCCGCGCGGGGCAGCTGCCTGGCTCGGGTTGCCTGGTTCAACGAGCCGCGATCGTTGCGCCCATGAATTATCTGATTGCCGTGGACTTCTGCTTCGCGGACGCGCCCGGCGGGAGCGCGCGAGTGGCGTGGGATATCGCCAAAGCGGCGCGCGATTGCGGCTGGAAGGTGGGAATGCTGTGCCTCAACCCGCGGCCCGGCGCGCTGCCGCAGGGTCCCACCGACGTCGAGGGCATCCAGGTAGCGCGCTACACCAAGCCCGTTCTTCCCGCGTGGCATCCCCTGCGCATGGAGCGGCAGATCAGGGCCGCGGCCGACGCCTTTGGGCGCCATCTCGGGGCAACGCGCTGGGATCTCGTGCACATCCATTCGCCGCTCACCGGCGCGGGTGTCATGCAGGGCGCGGGCCGCACGCCGGCATACGTCTATACCGTCCACTCGCCCGTGGTGCGGGAGCAGGAGATCGTGTGGCGGGGGCGGGGAGCGGTCGGTGCGTTGAAGCTGCTCTTCGGGTTGCAGAAGCTCAAGGCGCTCGAGCGGCGGCTGCTGCGCCGCAGTGCAGCGGTGCACGTGCTCTCCGAGTTCACGCGCAGCGAGATCCTCGCGTGCCACCGCCTGCTGCGACCGGCGCGCGTGATTCCTCACTGGGCACGCGAAGAGTTCCGCATAGCCGCCTCACGCCAGGAGGCACGTCAGGCACTCGGTTGGCCCGTCGACCAGTTGACCTTCTTCACCGTGCGTCAACACGGTCTGCGCTACGGCCTCGACGTAGCGATTCGCTCGTTTGCAGACCTGCGCGAACGGCCGGGATGGATGTTTTACGTCGCCGGTGACGGACCCATGAAGGCGACGCTGGAAGCGCTGACTCATGAGCTGCAGCTCACTGAGCGTGTACGCTTCACCGGAATACTGACCGATGAGCAGCTCGCGCTCGCTTATCGGGCGAGTGACGTGTTCGTTCTGCCCACCAGAGCCCTCGAGTGCTTCGGTCTGATCATTCTGGAAGCGTTCGCGAGCGGCTGCCCGGTGATCGCCACCGATGCCGGTGCGATTCCGGAAATCATGCACGACATCCTTCCCGAGTTCATCGTGCCGGCGGGTAACGCGGCCGCTTTGCGCGAAAAGCTGCGCGCGGTGATAGAAGGAACCGTCAGCTTTCCTTCATCGCAAACTCTCATGGGTTTCGCGGAAAGGCGCTATGGACGCCGCGTAATCGTACCCCGGCTGATGGATCTGCTGACCTCTGCGGCGCTACCGGGCGCGCCTCCCAATGCCCCCTCGAAGCCATGAAGCCGCGAGTGCTGATCTTCACGAGTTACTACCTGCCCGGGTACCGGGCGGGAGGACCCATCAAGAGCGTGGCGGCGGCCGTGGAGGCATTGCACGACAAATATCAGATTGCGATCGTGACACGTGATCGGGAGGTCGGAGAACGCAGGCCCTATGAAGTGGCGCGGAACGGCCAGACGGCCCGGTACGGGGGCGTCCCGGTGCACTACGTGCCGCCCAACGCCAGTTGTATTCTGCAGATCAGGGATCTCGTGCGCCGGTACGACCCTGACCTGATCTACCTGAACAGCCTGTTCGATCCGGTAGTGACGACCGTGCCGCTGCTGCTGCGGCGCTGCGGCCTCGTTGCGCGCGACATCGGCGTGGCACTGGCGCCGCGCGGCGAGTTCTCCCAGGGTGCCTTGTCCCTGAAGCGACTCAGGAAGCGCGCGTTCCTCACGTTCGCCAAGGGCATCGATCTCTACCGCGGAGTGATCTGGCAGGCGACCGCCGAGAAGGAGGTGCCCGAGATTCGCGGCGCGATCGCGCCGACCGCTCCGGTGATCGTCGTCGTTCCGGATCCGCCCGCGACGCCGCAGCTCGGCGCCAGCAATACGCGTCCGGCAAAGTCGCTCAGCGCCTTACGTCTGATATTCCTCGGGCGCATTTCCCGCATGAAGAACCTGGACGGTGCGCTGCGCATCCTGAGAAACGTCAGGCAGCGCGTACAGTTCTCCATTTACGGGCCGACGGAGGACGAGGACTACTGGAAGCAGTGCCAAGAGCTCATCGCGCAGCTGCCCGATAACGTCTCGGTGAGTTACCTCGGGGCCGTGGAGCCTCACCAGGTGAGCGAGGCTTTCTTCCAGAACGACCTGCTCTTTCTGCCCACGCTGGGCGAGAACTTCGGACACGTGATCTGCGAAGCTTGGGCGTGCGGCTGTCCGGTTCTCATCAGCGACCGGACTCCCTGGCGTGAACTGGAGGGCAAGGGGGTGGGGTGGGACGTGCCGCTCAACCAACCGGAGGTGTTCGCAAGAATCATTGATCGTTGCGCGCAGCTCGATCCGAGCGAGTTCGAGCTCCTCAGACGCAAGGCGCATACGCATGCGCAGGAGCTGCGCACACTGGGCGCCGCGAGCAATTCATTGAACGAGCTGTTCAGCCGGGCGTTGACCCACCATGCCTGGGCGCAGTGCTGATGCCAGATGACCCGCCCGGGAGACAATCAGGCCGTCGCGTTCCACGACCAGCTGGCGGAACGCTGGGAGATGAAGTATTCGCGCGCGAGCTTCGGCAGGCGAGCGCAAGCCATTCTGACCATGCCTACCGGAGACCCCGGTGCCGGCGAGCAGTGGCTCGACGCCGGCTGCGGTACCGGCACCATCGCCCGGCAGCTTGCACGGCTGGGCTGTCAGGTCACCGCGGTGGACGGATCGGCCAGGATGATCGAAGTTGCCCGGCAAGCGGCGGCACGCGAAGAGTGCCTGCCTGCGATCCGCTTCCTGAAGGTGGGCGACATAGTCGATCTGCCGTTCGCGGATGCGACCTTCGACGGCGTGGTCTGTTCGAGCGTGCTCGAGTACCTCGACGCGCCGGCGCGCACCTTGAGCGAGCTGGCCAGAGTTCTGCGTAGCGAAGGCAGGCTGATCGCATCGGTTCCCAACCAACGCGCTGTGCTGCGCCGGCTGCTGAAACTCGCGCACTGGGCCACGAGGCGCTGCGGCCTGCAACCGTGGCCTCGGTATCTGAGTCTGTCCCGCCACGAATTCACACCCCCCTCATTCGCCCGCTTGCTGGCAGAGAGCCGCCTGCGTTCCAGCGCGTGGCGCTACTACGGACCGCTGCTGCCGCGGGCATTCGCCGATACCCGCTACGGCGGCACGCTGCTGATGGCGGTGTGTGTGAAGGTGCCGCCGTGAAGCAGATCCTGCAACATCTTCGCTCCGGCGCGACGTGTACCGAGGAGGTACCGGCCCCGCTCGTGGGCCGCGGACAGCTGCGCATCGCCACCACGCGCACACTGATCTCGAGCGGCACCGAGCGCATGCTGGTCGAGTTCGGCAAGGCCGGGCTCATCGAGAAGGCGCGCCAGCAGCCGGACAAGGTGCGCATGGTGCTCGAGAAGCTTCGCACCGATGGCCTGGCGTCCACCCTCCAGGTGGTGCGCAGCAAGCTCGAGCAACCACTGCCGCTCGGCTATTGCAATGTCGGCCGCGTCCTCGAGGTCGGCGCCGGGGTCAGCGGCTTTGCCGCCGGCGACCGCGTGGCCTCGAACGGCAAGCACGCCGAGATCGTGTGTGTGCCGCAGAACCTGTGCGCCCGGGTTCCGGACACGGTCGGCGACGAGAGTGCGGCTTTCACCGTTCCGGGCGCCATTGCGCTCCAGGGCGTGCGCCTCGTCGCGCCGACGCTCGGCGAGACGGTCGTCGTAACGGGGCTCGGCCTCGTCGGGCTGCTCGCGGTGCAGCTCCTGCGAGCGCACGGCTGCCGCGTGCTGGGCATCGATTTCGACGCCGAGCGGCTGCGCCTCGCGCGCACGTTCGGTGCCGAGGTCGTGGATCTCGCCGCCGGCGCCGACCCGGTCGCAGCCGCCCGGAGCTACTCGCGCGGGCGGGGAGTCGATGCCGTCGTGATTGCCGCGGCGACGGCGAGCAGCGAGCCCGTGCACCAGGCGGCACTCATGTGCCGCAAGCGCGGCCGCATCGTGCTGGTCGGCGTCGTCGGTCTCGAGCTGTCGCGGGCGGATTTCTTCGAGAAGGAACTCACCTTCCAGGTGTCGTGCTCCTACGGGCCGGGCCGCTACGATCCGGGCTACGAGGACGCCGGCCACGACTACCCGGTGGGGTTCGTGCGCTGGACCGAGCAGAGAAACTTCGAGGCGGTGCTCGATCTCCTCGCCGACGGGCGCCTCGACGTCACGCCTCTGGTGAGCCACCGCTTCCCGCTCGAGCGGGCCACTGAGGCGTATGCGCTCCTCACGGCACGCACCCCATCGCTCGGCATCGTCCTCGAATACCCCGAAGGTGAAGCGCCGGCGGGCGCGGCCGGCGCCGCGCGTCTTGCGACGCGCGTGGCCGTCACGCCACCCGGCAAGCCGCAGACGGGAGAAGTCGTGCTCGGCCTCATCGGCTCGGGAAATTACGCCACGCAGGTGCTGATCCCGGCCCTCAGGGCGGCCGGCGCGCGCCTCAAGTCGGTCGTCTCGAGCACCGGCGTGAGCGCCGTGCACGCCGCGCGGCGCAACGCCCTCGAGGAGGCGGGCACCGACCCCGGGATGCTGCTCGCCGATCCGGAGATCGGCGCACTCGTGGTGAGCACCCGCCACGACAGCCACGCCCGCTATGTGCTCGCAGCCCTCGCGGCCGGCAAGCATCTGTTCGTCGAGAAGCCGTTGTGCGTGAGCGCCGCCGAGCTCGCCGCTGTGCGCGACGCCTGGGCCGCCGCGCGCGCGACCGGGCACGGCGGCCCGCTGCTCATGGTGGGATTCAATCGCCGCTTTGCGCCACACGCGCAGCGCGTCAAGGCGCTGCTTGCGGCGGTGCGCGAGCCGAAAGTGTTCATCCTGACGGTGAACGCCGGGGCGGTGCCGGCTGAGCACTGGACGCAGGACCATGCGAGCGGCGGCGGCCGGATCATCGGCGAGGCCTGCCACTTCATCGACCTGCTGAGGTTCCTCGCCGGCGCGCCGGTCGCGGGCTTCAAGGCGAGCTGCATCGGCGGTGATGCCACGCACCGCGAGGACAAGGCGAGCATCACGCTCGAGTTCACTGACGGCTCGATCGGCACGATCCACTACGCCGCCAACGGCCATCGCTCCTTTCCCAAGGAGCGGCTGGAGGTGTTCTGCGCCGGCCGCATCCTGCAGCTCGACAACTTCCGCACGCTGCGCGCCTGGGGCTGGCCGGGGCTCACGCGGCACTCGCTCTGGCGGCAGGACAAGGGACAGCGCGCCTGTGCGCGCGCCTTCGTCGCCGCGGTGCGCTCCGGCGGAGCCTCACCGATTCCTTTCGAGGAGCTCATCGAGGTCGCGCAGCTCACGCTCGACGTCGATGATGCCTTGCGGTCGCGCCCGTGACGCAGCTGGCCCTCTATTTTCATACCCTGCGCCACCTGCGGCCGGCGCAGCTGCGCGGTCAGCTCCTCCGGCGCCTGCAGAGCCCCGCCCGGGCCCGGGCACCACGAAGCGAGCTGGCGCTCCGGCCGGGGCTCGCCCCGCTTGCCTGCCTGCCGCCTGCGCCGGGCGCGGTGTCGACCGATCTTCGCTTCACCTTTCTCAATGTGACCGCTCCGGCACCGGCGGGAAGCATCGACTGGCGCGCGCCCGGCATGAGCCGGCTGTGGCGCTACAACCTGCACTACTTCGACTACCTGCTCGATGAGACGCTGAGCGATGAGCTCAAGCGCCGGCTACTCGATGACTGGATCGCCCGCAACCCGCCCGGCACGGCCGACGCCTGGGACGCCTACCCGGTCTCGCTCCGCATCGTCAACTGGGTGAAGTACTTCACTGCCCGGGCGCGCGTTGCGACGCTGCCGCGCGCCTGGCTCGCGAGCCTGCATGCGCAGGCAGCCTGGCTCGCGCAGAACTTCGAATACCACCTGCTCGCGAACCACCTGTTCAAGAACTGCGTGGCGCTGTTCTTCGCGGGCGGCTTCTTCGCCGGCCGCGGCGCCGACGCCTGGCTGCAACGCGGCTGGCGCTCGTTTGTCGCACAGCTCCGCGAGCAGTTCCTCGCCGACGGCGGGCATTACGAGCGCAGCCCGATGTATCACTCGCTGTGTCTCGCCGACTGTCTGGACGTGCTGGCGCTCGCGCGCGAGCCGCCGATTGCAACGCGCATCAGCGTCGAGCCCGAGATCGGTGCGCGCGTGCTGCGCGCCGCCGGGTTCCTGCGCGATGTCTGCCACCCCGACGGCGAGATCCCGCTCTTCAACGATGCGGCCTTCGGCATCGCGCCCCCGCCGGCGCAACTGCTCGCCCACGCGAGCGGACTCCTCGGCCAGCCCGGGCTGTCGCTGACGCGGACGGCGGAGCGCTGCGAGTTGATCGACAAGCCGGCCAGCGGCTACTACGGCTTCCGGCACGGCGCCGACATGCTGATCATCGACTGCGGACCCATCGGGCCGGACTACCAGCCGGGCCACGCGCACTGCGACACGCTGAGCTACGAGCTGACCCTCGCGGGCGAGCGCCTCATCGTGGACAGCGGCGTTCACGACTACGAGCCGGGTACGCGCCGCACGCTGTGCCGCACGACCGCGGGCCACAACACCGTGGCGGTGGACGGCTACGAGCAATCAGAGATCTGGGGCACGTTTCGCGTGGCGCGCCGCGCCCGTCCGGTGGCGGCGAGCCTCGAGCCGCACGATGCGGGCTGCGTGTTCGAGGGCGCGCACGATGGCTATCGGCGCCTGCCCGGACGCCCCGTGCACCGGCGGCGTATGGCCTACGACGGCGCGGGTGGAATCGAGGTGCACGATGAGGTAGAGGGCGCGGGTACGCATCACCTCGAGAGTCGTGTCCGCCTGCATCCCGGTTACATGGCTGTCATATCGAAGGGCTACTGTGCGGTTTCGCGCCCGGATGGTACCGCAGTTGCGCGCATCGAATTCGGCGACGGCCCGGAGCCGCAGCTCGAGCCGGGCCGCTACTTCCCGCGTTTCGGGGTCGAGCGCAACTGCGCGGTGCTCGTCTGGCGAGCAGCCGGTCGGCTGCCGCTGCGCCTCGCGTACCGCATCGTCAAGGCTGGCCCATGAGAATCCTGTTCCTTTCCCATTATTTTCCCCCCGAGGTCAACGCACCGGCCTCGCGTACCTACGAGCATTGCCGTGAATGGGTCAGGAGCGGCCATCAGGTCACGGTCGTCACCTGCGCTCCGAACCATCCGCGCGGGGTCGTCTACCCCGGCTACCGAAACCGTCTATGGCAGTGCGAGAGCCGCGAGGGGATCGAGGTCATCCGCGTGGGGACTTACATCACCGCCAACGAAGGATTCCTCCGGCGCAGCCTCGGCTATCTGTCGTTCCTCGTCGCGTGCGTGTGCGCGGCGCCCTTCCTGCCGCGCGCCGATGTCCTCATCACGACCTCACCGCAGTTCTTCAACGGCCTCGCCGGGTACCCGGTGAGGCTTCTGAAGCGCATCCCGTGGGTGCTCGAGATCCGCGATCTGTGGCCGGAGTCGATCGTCGCCGTGGGGGCGGTTCGCAACCGAAGCCTGATCCGCATGCTGTCGGGGCTCGAGCGCTTTGCCTACCGCCGCTGCGATCACCTGGTGCCGGTGACCGAAGCATTCCGCCGCTACCTGCTCGGCGCCGGAGTGCCGGCGGACAAGATCACCGTGGTGAGGAACGGCGTAGATGCGCGCCTCTATCGTGCCGAGGGAGACGGCCGGGCGCTGCGCGCGAGCCTCGGGCTCGCCGGCCGCTTCGTCGTGTCCTACGTCGGCACTCACGGCATGGCGCACGGCCTCGAGACGCTGCTCGAGGCGGCGGTGCTGCTGCGCGACGACCCGCGCATCGCGTTCCTCATGGTGGGCGACGGTGCCGAACGCGTGCGCCTGCTCAAGCTGCGCGATGAGCTGGGCGCGGCCAACGTGACGATGCTCGAGCAGCAGCCCAAGGAGCGCATGCCGGAGATCTGGGCCGCCTCCGATGCGAGCGTGGTGCTGCTGAAGAAGCTGCCGCTGTTCGAGACGGTGATCCCCTCGAAGATCTTCGAGAGCATGGCCATGCGCAAGCCCGTCATCCTCGGTGTCGGCGGCGAGGCGCGCGAGATCATCGAGGAGGCTCGGGCTGGCATCGCCGTCGAGCCGGAGAGCTCAGCGGCCATCGCCACCGCGGTGCAGAGGCTCGCCAGCGAGCCGACGCTCGCCGCCGAGCTCGGATGCAACGGACGAGACTACGTCACGGCGCACTTCGACCGGCGTGCCCTCGCGCAGCGCTTTGCGACCATGCTCGCGGGACTGTGCTCGCGGACACACGCGGCGGGGAGCGGCGTCCGCGCCGCCACCGACCCTGCGAGCGTGCCAGGCAGGAGGGACGCATGAGCGCCTCGATCGAAGCCGGCGCGCCGCCACGCCTCCCACCGGTGCTGTTTCTCGGGCGCCCCGGCTGGGTGCTCGTCGGCCTCGTGGCGGCGAGCCTCGGTGTGGTGTTCTTCAGCGGCCTCTCGCTCATGGTCCAATGGTGGATCGGGCACGACGAATACAGCTACGGCTGGCTGATTCCTCCGATCGCCGCATTCCTCGTCTGGCAGAGGCGCGATGCACTGCGCCAGCTGCCTTTCCCGGGATCGTGGGCGGGTGTTGCCATCGTCGCGCTCGGGCTCGGCCTCTGGCTGCTCGGCGAGCTGAGCGCGATCTACACGCTCATCCAGTACGCCTTCCTCATTACTCTCGCCGGCGCGGTGCTGTCGGTGACCGGATGGCGCGCGTTGCGCGTCATCGGCGTGGCGTTCGTGGTGCTGATACTGATGATCCCACTGCCGAACTTCATCTATTTCAACCTGTCGCAGCAGCTCCAGCTCCTGTCCTCCGAGATTGGCGTCGCCTTCATCCGCCTGTGCGGCATCAGCGTCTACCTCGAGGGCAACGTCATCGACCTCGGCAACTACCGGCTGCAGGTGGCGGAGGCCTGTAGCGGGCTACGCTATCTCTTTCCGCTCGTGACGCTCGGCTTCCTGGCGGCGCTGTTCTTCCGCGCACCGCTGTGGCAGCGGGTGCTGCTGGTCGTGTCGACGGCCGTGATCACGGTGCTCATGAACAGCTTCCGGATCGGCGTGATCGGCGTGCTGGTGAACGAGTACGGCCGGTCCCAGGCCGAGGGCTTCCTGCATTACTTCGAGGGCTGGGTAATCTTCGTGGGGTGCCTTGCGCTGCTGCTGCTCGAGATGTGGCTGCTGCTGCGTCTCTCGGGCAGCCGGCGGAGCCTGCGCGATGCGCTCTCGCTCGAGCTGCCGGCGCGAGCGCCGGCAGGGCAGCCACGCGCTCCGCGGCCGATTCCCGCGTCCGGCTGGGCCGCCGCGGTGCTGTTGCTGGCGGCGGTGGTGCCGGCGCTGACCCTTCCCGAGCGCGTCGAGGCCGTGCCGGCGCGGGAGGATTTCGCCGACTTCCCGTTGCAGTTCGCGGGCTGGTCGGGTCACCGCGCGCGACTCGAGCCCGAGTACATACAGACGCTCAGGTTTACCGACTACCTGCTGGCCGATTACGACCGCCCCGGTGGCGGCATCGTCAACCTGTACGTCGCCTACTACGCCTCGCAGCGCAAGGGCGAGTCGGTGCATTCGCCACGGGGGTGCCTGCCGGGCGGCGGCTGGGTGATCGAGCAACTCGGGGAGCGCCGCGTCCCCGGCGTGACGGTCGGGGGACAGCCGCTGCGCGTCAACCGCGCGCTCATCTCGCATGGGAGCGATCGGGACGTCGTCTACTACTGGTTCCAGCAGCGCGGGCGGGTGCTCACCAACGAGTATCTCGTCAAATGGTACCTGTTCTGGGACTCGCTCACGCGCAACCGTACGGATGGTTCGCTGGTGCGGCTGATCGCACCCGTGCCACTCGGCGGCGAGACGGCGCGCGCCGATGCGCTGCTCGAGGAGTTCGCGCGCGCCGCGCAGCCGCAGCTCGCTTCCTACCTGCCGAACTGACTCCGGGGGAGCGGATCGCGTGCTCTTTTTTCTGGCATTCATCGTTGCGCTGTCGATCACCGCGGCGCTCATCCCGGTGCTGGCGCGCTGGGCGCCTGCGATCGGGCTGACGGACCGGCCGGGGCCGCGCAAGCTGCACACGCAGCCGGTGCCGCGCGTCGGCGGCATCGCCATGGCGCTCGGGATCCTCGCCCCCGCGATGCTGCTGGTTGCGCAGACTCAGTCGCTCCACGGCCTGCTTGCCGGCATCCTGGTGCTGCTGGTGTTCGGGGTTTGGGACGACCGCGCCGACCTGCACTACCGCGTCAAGTTCCTCGGCCAGATGCTCGCCGTCGGCCTGTGCATCGCCATCAGCGGCGTACAGATCCAGACGTACGCGGCCGACGGGCATCCGCTTCTGCCCCAGGCCCTCTCGGTCGCGCTCACCTTCTTTTTCCTGATCGGCGTGACCAACGCGGTCAACCTCTCCGACGGCCTCGACGGACTGGCCGGCGGCATGGCGCTGCTGTGCTTCTGCGCGATTGCGCTGCTCGCCGCCTCGGGCGGCAATGCCCAGCTGACCGCAATCGCCTGCATCGAGGGAGGGGCCTTGCTCGGCTTCCTGCGCTTCAACACCCACCCGGCCCGGGTGTTCATGGGTGACGGCGGCAGTCAGGTGCTCGGGTTCACGATCGGCGTGCTCGCGATCTTCGCCACCCAGAGCGATATTTCCGCCACCAGTGCCGCGCTGCCGCTGCTGCTCGTCGGCATGCCCATCATCGACACGCTGATGGTGATGCTGCACCGGTTCCGGCAGGGCCGCTCGCCCTTCACGAGCGACCGCAATCATCTGCACCACCGGTTACTCGAGCTCGGCTTCCGTCACGGCGAAGCCGTCATCCTCCTCTACCTGTCGCAGGTGACGCTGTTCCTGCTGGCGTACTTCCTGCGCTTCGCGTCCGATCTGCTGATCATTGCGGTGTTCTGCGCCTACGCAGCCGCGGTGCTGGGTTTGCTCCGCTGGGCGACGCGCTCGGGGTGGCGCGTGCACCCTGAAACGGAGTCGCGCAGCCCGCCGCTCGGGCTCGAGCGTCTGCAGCGCACCCTGCGGCGCGCTCCCGGGCTCGCACTCTGGGTCATGGGGGCGAGCATGTTCGCCTACGCGGCGACCGTCATCATGGAGAGCGGCCGTGTGGGCGGCGATGTTACGGTGCTGTGCCTGGTGCTGCTGGTGCCGCTGCTGGTATCGGCGCTGGCGCGGGCCCAGGGCGCGGTCGGCTGGGTGGAGCGTACCGCCGCCTACGTGAGCGTGATGCTGCTCGTGTACCTCGATGAGACTGCCGCCCACACTTCCCACTCGTTTTTCGGGACCTCGTGGACGCTGCTCGGAATAACCGGCGTCGCAGCGCTGGCGCGCTTCTGGCTGTCACCGGAACGGCGCTTTCAGCTGACCACGCTGGATGTGCTGGTCGTGTTCATCGCGCTCGTCATCCCGCATCTCGGACCGGTCCAGTTGCCGGCCGAGCTCACCGCCGGCATCGCCAAGGCGGTCATTCTCCTATATGTGGTCGAGATGCTGCTCGCCCTCGATATCCGCGGACGCATCCCGCGCACCTGCCTGGTGCTGATGCTCGCGGCCATCGCCGCGCGCGGGCTGCTGAGTCTCAACGCCTGAGGTATGGCCTCATGAAACCGGCGGCCGAGTCGGCTGCAATCTCCACAGCGCGGATTGGATGGGCTGCAATGCTTGCCGTGCTCGCAGCACTGAGCGGCTGCGGCGGCGCCGATGCACGGCGCGCCAGCCACCTGGCGCGCGGCGAGCGCTATCTCGAGGCGGGTAATCTCGAGAAAGCACGGGTGGAGCTGGGTAACGTGCTGCAGATCGCCCCCAACGACCCCGAGGGGCGGTATCTGAGCGGCGTCGTGGCGGAGCGGCTCGGCAATGTGCGCCGTGCCGCGGCATTCTACCAGGGGGCACTCGATGTCGATCCCGAGCGGCTCGCGGCGCGCGCCGCGCTCGCGCGTCTCTACGCGCTGTCGCGGGTGCCTGACAAGGCATTGGAGCTCGCCGAGCCCGGGCTCGCGAAACATCCCGACGATCCGGATCTGCTCGCGGTGCGCGCGGCCGCACGCTCCGAGCAGCAGGACGCGGCCGGCGCGCTGACCGACGCGGAACGCGCGGTGCAGCTCGCGCCGCTCAACGAGAATGCGGTGTCGCTGCTCGCGGCTCTGTACCGGCAGGCGGGGCAAACGCAGCGCGCCACGGCGCTGCTCAGCGCGACGCTCGCGAAGAAGCCTGAGTCCGTCGACCTGCATCTAGTGCTCGCCAACCTGTACCTGGACGGCGGCGAGACCCGCCTCGCCGAGAGTCAGATAGTCGCCGCCGTGCGGGCGCGCCCCGCGGATCTCGGGCTGCGGCTGCAGCTCGCCTCCTTTTACACACGGGCCCGGCGCCTCGATGAGGCGCAGCGCGCGCTCGAAGAGGCGCTCGCGGTGGCGCCGGACAGCGATGAGGCGAAACTGGTGTACGCCGACTTCCTCGCTACGCAGCGCTCCCGCGCCGCAGGCGAGAAGGCGCTCCGGGGCTTCATTGCGCGCGAGCCGCGCAACTACGCACTGCAGCTCGGGCTCGGGGACCTCGAGCGCCGCAGCGGCGATCCCGCGGGCGCCGCGGCGACCTATCGGGCGATCGTCGCGCAGGAAAGCGACGGTCCCGCGGGACTCGCCGCGCGCGACCGCATCGCGGCCATTGACGCCGCCGCGCAGCGCTACCCCGAAGCGCTGAAGCTCGTCGATGAGGTTCTGGCGCGCGAGCCGCGCGATGATGACGCCCTCACGGTGCGCGGCAACATCGAGATCGAGAGGGGCGACGCGGTCGCGGCGATCGCGGATCTGCGCGCCGTGTCGCGCGATCAGCCGGAATCGGTGCCGGTGCTGCGCAGCCTCGCGAGGGCGCATCTCGCCAACGGCGAGCCGCAGCTGGCCGAGGAAAACCTGCGCGCTGCACTCAAGGCCGCTCCTGCGGATGCGAGCGTGCGGCTTGAGCTAGCGCGCCTGCTGTTGGAGATGCGGCGCGTCGACAACGCGAGCGAGCTCCTCGAGCAGGGCGTACGTGCGGCGCCCGCCGAGGCGTCGCTGCGGGAGGGCCTGGTGCGCGCCTACCTCGCGAAACCCGACGTGGCCGCGGCGCGCGCCGCGGTGCGGGAGCTCATGACGATGCGTCCCGATCTTGCCGTCGGGCCGTATCTCGCGGGACTGATCGCACAGCAGGAGAAGCGTCCCGAGGAGGCGCAGCGGCAATTCGAGCGCGCCCTGAAGCTGCAGCCGAGCGCGATGGATGCGCTTGCGGCGCTGGCCGAGCTCGAGGCGGCGCGCGGCGAGCGCAGCCGGGCGGTGGCGTTGGTGAAAGGCGTAGTCGAGCGCGACCCGACGAGCGCCTCCGCCCGCAACCTGCTCGGTGAGCTGTACCTGGGAGGCCGCGACTACGATGCGGCCGTTGCTTCGCTTTCGGAGGCGATCCGGCTTGCACCGCGCTGGTGGCCGCCGTACCGATCGCTCGCCGCCGCGAGGCTCTCGAGCGGTGACCGTGCGGGCGCGGAGGCCGCGTACCTGAGCGGCGTGAAAGCGACCGGCGAGGTGGTGCTCGTCACCGGGCTCGCGGCGCTCTACGAGAGCGAGGGCCGGGTCGATGCGGCCATCGCCCAGTACGAAGCGCTGTATGCCCGCAATCCGCACCTGGCGATCGCGGCCAACAACCTGGCCATGCTGCTCGTCACCTACCGCAGCAGCGACGAGGCGAGCCTCGACCGGGCGCGCGATCTCACCGCGGCGTTCGCCACCTCGGACGTGGCTGCGTTTCTCGACACCCACGGGTGGGTGATGCTGAAGCGCGGCGAGGTCCCCCGGGCGATGCTGTCCCTCGAGCGGGCGTCCGCACGCTCGCCCGAGTCGCGCGTCATCCGCTATCACCTCGGCATGGCCGAGATCGAGGCCGGCGAGCCCGAGAAGGCGCGCGCCGATCTCGAATCCGCTCTGGCCGGTGGCGCTTCGTTCA
>DATIZW010000270.1:0-5754 GCA_035516875.1 Steroidobacteraceae bacterium | reverse complement strand
CCCCCTGGGTGCTCGGGTTTCTCGACCTCGACACGCGGCTATGGGTCGCCGAGGAGCCGGCGGAGGCGCAGAACAGCGACGACAACGGGCAGGCCGAGGCGCTGCTTTACGAGCAGCCGGCCCGCATCGCGGCGGCGGTGTCGCGGGTGAAGGCGGCGCAGCCCGGCAAGCCGGGCGTGTACTTCGTCGGCTTTGCGGGCGATGGCGCCCAGGGCGTCTTCCGCCGTGAGGCGCAGTTCGCCAGCGAGGTCTTCGGTGCGCGTTTCGGCTCCCTCGACCGCACGGTGCTGCTGATCAACGACGACGAGGACCGCGAGTCCTACCCGCTCGCCAGCCTCTCGGGGCTGGCCCAGGCGCTCAAGGTGCTGGCCTCGCGCATGAATACCGAAAGCGACGTGCTGGTGCTGTTCCTCACCTCGCACGGCTCGGAGGATGACCTCGAGGTCGAGAACGGCTCGTTGCCGCTGGCGCAGATCGCGCCCTCGGATCTGCGCGAGGCGCTCGATGCCTCGGGGATCCGCTGGCGTGTCGTGGTGATCTCGGCCTGCTACGCCGGTATTTTCGTCGACGATCTCAAGAGCGACAGCTCGGTGATCGTCACTGCCGCGGACGCCGATCACAGCTCCTTCGGCTGCGACGGCGACCGCGAGCTCACCTGGTTCGGCGAAGCTTTCCTCAAGGACTCCCTCCCCGGCAGCGCCTCGCTCGAAGAGGCCTTCCATAAGGCCGCCGGACTCATCGCCCGCCGCGAGGATGCCGAGCACCAGGTCCATTCGAACCCACAGCTGTACGTCGGTCCCCTCATGCAGAAGAAGCTCGCCGAGCTTCCCGCGCATGGCCCCGACGCCCATGCTTACACCGTGCAGCGGTGAGTAGAATCGGTTCCCGTGCGCAAGCGCAGCTCACCGGCGACCCCTCCTCGCACTAAGGCGCACCCGAGCGCCGCCCTGCGTCGGGCAAGCGCGGCGGCGAGGCGCCCCGGCCGCCGCCCGTCGGCGGTGCCCGCTCCCCCGCCGCTCGCCGTCGTCATCCTCGCCGCGGGCGAGGGCAAGCGAATGAAGTCGGCACTGCCCAAGGTGCTGCAACCGCTCGCCGGGCGGCCGCTGCTCGAGCACGTGATCGACACGGCCCGCACGCTCGCGCCGAGGGCGATCCACGTGGTGTACGGGCACGGTGGCGAGCGCGTGCCTGCGGCGCTCGAGCGCGAGGCGGTCTCGTGGACGCTGCAGGCCGAGCGGCTCGGGACCGGACACGCTGTGCAGCAGGCGATGCCACAGATTCCGGACGACCACCGTGTGCTGGTGCTCTACGGCGACGTGCCACTCATCAGCCGCGCGACGCTCGACAGGCTGCTCGAGCCCGCGGCGGCGCAGCACCTCAGTCTCCTCACCGTGCGGCTCGAGGACCCGCACGGCTACGGCCGCATCGTCCGCAACGCCCGCGGACTGGTGCAGAAGATCGTCGAGCAGAAGGATGCCACCCGGGCGCAGCTTGCGATCCGCGAATGCAACACGGGTGTACTCGTCGCTCCGGCGCGGCAGCTGCGCGGCTGGCTCGGGCGGCTGAGGACCGACAACGCCCAGCGCGAGCGCTACCTCACCGACGTCGTCGCCCTCGCGGTCAAGGACCGCGAGCCGGTGCGCGCCCTGATGACGCAGGACGCACGCGAGGTGCTCGGTGTGAACGACAAGGCGCAGCTCGCCGCCCTCGAGGCGCTGTGCCGGGCGCGCCGCGCGCAGGAACTCATGCTCGCGGGCGTCACGCTCGCCGACCCGGCGCGCCTCGACGTGCGCGGCACGCTGCTGCACGGCAGCGATGTGTTCATCGACAGCAACGTGGTGTTCGAGGGCCGCGTGGTGCTCGGCGACCGCGTGACGATCGGCGCCGGCTGCGTGATCCGCGACAGCGAGATCGGCGCCGACACCCAGGTGTCGCCCTGCTGTGTCATCGACGGCGCGCGCATCGGCCCCGCCTGTCTGATCGGTCCGTTCGCGCGGCTGCGCCCGGCGACCACGCTCGCGGGCGCGGTGCATATCGGCAACTTCGTGGAAGTGAAGAACTCACGGCTCGGCGAGAGCGCCAAGGCCAATCACCTCGCCTACGTCGGCGACGCCGAGGTCGGCAGCCGCGTCAACATCGGCGCCGGTACGATCGTCGCCAACTACGACGGCGCCCGCAAGAACAGCACCACCATCGGCGACGACGTGCACACCGGTTCGAACAGCGTGCTGGTGGCGCCGATCACCGTGGGCGCCGGCGCCACGATCGCCGCCGGGTCCACCGTTACCCACGCGGTGCCCGCCGGCAAGCTCACCGTGGCGCGCGCGCGCCAGGTGACCGTCGAAGGCTGGCGCCGCCCGGTCAAGCCCGGAAAATAGCGCCGCGCCGCGCCTGCAACGTCCCTGTAGCACTCGGGGGCTATTTTCGCTTGGCTCGAAGCGGACGCATCAGGGGTGAAGCGGCATGAGTGCGGCGGAACATCAACGAGCGGAATGGCTCGACGGACGTTTTTGGGAGCAGCTCGACCGTCTCGAGGAACGGCTGCGGCACGCGCAGTCTGAGCACAAGCGGGTGCGGCGCGGTCTTGAACAGCTTACGCCCGCGGAGAACGAGCAGCTGCGCCAGGCCTGGCGAGACTACTGTCGCGTGATCGCTGAGCTCGATCGCGCCACCGCCGACATCGAAGCGTTGCGTATGTGCGCGAACTGAGCGCTGCCGGGAAAAGCGCCACGCTCCTCTCGCGCCGGGATCTGGAGCAGCTGAGCGCACTGCAGGCCGGCGTACGGGCGCTCGGCGCGCCGCGTAGCGTGGCGCTGCGTCTGCTGGTCGCCAGCCGCCGCGCCGCCACACCCGCCGCGCAGCGCGAGTTCTGGCTGGAGTTCGCCTGGCTCGACCAGGAATACCGCGCCGCGGTGCGCCGCCTGGCGCAGTTTTGCCTCGAGCACGCGGACGGCCCGCGACGCGTCCAGCGTCAGGTCGTGAGCTGCCTGCGGAAATAGTCGATCGTCGGCTCGAGCCCCTCCTCGAGTTGCACCGTCGGCGACCAGCCGAGAATCGACTGCGCCTTGGCGATATCGGGCTGGCGCTGCCGCGGGTCGTCGTCGGGCAGCGGCCGGAAACAGATGCGCGATCTGCCGCCCACCTTCTTCAGTACCTGCTCCGCGAGCTCGAGGATCGTGAACTCGACGGGATTGCCGATGTTGATCGGACCGGTGACCCCGGGCGCCGACTCCATCATCAGGATACAGGCGCGCACCAGATCGTCGACGTAGCAGAAGCTGCGGGTCTGCTGGCCATCACCGAACACCGTGATGTCCGCGCCGCGCAGCGCCTGCACGATGAAGTTCGACACGACGCGGCCGTCGTCGGGCTGCATGCGCGGACCGTAGGTGTTGAAGATGCGCAATACCTTGATCTGCAGCCGGTGCTGGCGGTGGTAATCGAAGAACAGCGTCTCGGCGCAGCGCTTGCCCTCGTCGTAGCAGGAGCGTGGGCCGATGGGATTGACGTTGCCCCAGTACTCCTCCTGCTGCGGATGGACGCTCGGGTCGCCGTATACCTCGCTGGTGGACGCCTGCAGTATGGGAGCGCGCAGTCGCTTGGCGAGACCCAGCATGTTGATTGCGCCGTGCACGCTGGTCTTGGTGGTCTGCACCGGATCGTGCTGATAGTGAATGGGAGAGGCGGGGCAGGCGAGGTTGTAGATCTGCTTCACCTCCACGTACAGCGGCACGGTCACATCGTGCCGCAGCAGCTCGAAGCGATCCGACGACAGCAGATGGCGGATGTTCTGTTTGCTACCGGTGAAGAAATTGTCGACGCACAGCACGGCGCGGCCCTGCTCGATGAGCCGATCGCACAGATGCGAGCCGAGAAAACCCGCCCCGCCCGTCACCATGACTGCGTCAGTCACGCCTGCCCCCCGACCTCGCGAGCGCTCGCGAGATGGCGCCGCTTATTGTGTGATGCTAGCGCTCGGGGTGTCGAACGGTGGGCCATTGCGTCGCAGCAGCTCTGCCCGCGGCGGCCCCCGGGCGCCGAACGAGGTCCAGGCTACGCTCCGCCGAGCGGGCGCGGCGCCGCCGGCGGTCATTCGACATAAATGTGCGACCCCGGTCACGGGCCCGGCTCAGCCCTTTCACGCCGTTTCAGGCAAACTTACCCTCTAGCGGCGGTGCGGCTCACCGAAAGGGGCCGGCTGCCAGTCCTATCGAGGCAGGGGATCATGTGCGGAATTGTCGGAGCGGTGGCTGAGCGTAACGTCGTGCCGATCCTCATGGAGGGCCTGCGACGGCTCGAGTACCGCGGCTACGATTCAGCCGGCATCGCCGTGCTCAACGGCTCGGAGCACCTCACGAGGCTGCGCACCGTGGGTAAGGTGCGCCAGCTCGACGATGCGCTCGAGCAGACGCCGACGAGCGGCAAGATCGGCATCGCCCACACCCGCTGGGCCACGCACGGGGTACCGAGCGAGCGCAACGCGCACCCGCACATCTCGCGCGACGGCCTCGCCATCGTGCACAACGGCATCATCGAGAATCACGAGGAGCTGCGCGCCGATCTCGTGCGGCGCGGCTATCACTTCTCCTCCGAAACCGACACCGAGGTGATCGCCCACCGCATCCACTACCACCTGCAGACGCTCAAGGACCTGTTCAGGGCGGTGCGTGCCACGGTCGCCGAGCTCGAGGGAGCCTACGCGCTGCTGGTCGTGAGCGAGCACGACCCGGACCGGCTGATTCTCGCGCGCGAGGGCTGCCCGGTGGTGGTGGGTCTCGGAACCGAGGAGAACTTCGTGGCCTCGGACGTCGCGGCACTGCTGCCGGTCACGCGGCGCTTCATATTCCTCGAGGAGGGCGACGTCGCCGAGGTGCGCCGCGACATGGTGCGCGTCATCGACCGCAACGGCGACTCGGTGGAGCGGCCGGTACGCGAGAGCGAGCTGTCGGCCGACGCCGCCGAACGCGGCCCTTACCAGCACTTCATGCTGAAGGAGATACACGAACAGCCGCGCGCCATCGCCGACACGCTGCAGGAGCGCGTGGCGAACGGCCGCCTGCTCGAGGCGGCGTTCGGACCCCTCGCCACCGAGGTGTTCCGCCGCACCCGCAACGTGCATATCGTCGCCTGCGGCACGAGCTATCACGCCGGCTGCGTCGCCCGCTACTTCATCGAGCAGATCTGCAAGCTGCCGTGCTCCGTGGACATCGCCAGCGAGTACCGCTACCGCAGCCCCCTGGTGCCGCCGAACTCCCTGTTCGTGACGATTTCGCAGTCGGGCGAGACCGCGGACACGCTGGCGGCGCTGCGCCTGGCGCGCCAGTCCGGATACCTCTCATCGCTCGCGATCTGCAACGTCCCGGAGAGCTCTCTGGTGCGCGAGTCGGAGCTGGTGATGCTGACGCGCGCCGGCCCCGAGATCGGCGTCGCCTCAACCAAGGCGTTCACCACGCAGCTCACCGCGCTCGGCATGCTGGTGGTGGCGCTCGCCAAGCATCACGGCGCTGACGCGGAGCGCGAGCGCGGCCTGGTGAGTCGCCTCATCGAGCTGCCGGCTCTCGCGGAGAAGACCCTCGAGCTCGATGCGGTCGTGCAGCGCCTGGCGACCCGCTTCGCGGACAAGCACCACGCGCTGTTTCTGGGCCGCGGTGCGCTGTACCCGATCGCGCTCGAGGGGGCGCTGAAGCTCAAGGAGATCTCCTACCTCCACGCCGAAGGCTACCCCGCGGGCGAGCTCAAGCACGGGCCGCTCGC
>DATIZW010000269.1:0-6420 GCA_035516875.1 Steroidobacteraceae bacterium | reverse complement strand
AGCTGCGCCTCCGCCTCCTCGGGGGCGGCTTCCGTAACGCTCAGCCAACCGAGTGCACGCGCCCGCTCCTCGGCTGCCTGATGACTGGTGCGCAGTCGATTGCATACCAGGCAGAAGATATCGGCACTGCGCTCTGCATCGTAGCGGGCGCTGTGCGCGCTGCCCGCATCCCAGTCGAGCCCCGCCACGGTGACCGCTTTGGCGAGCACGGTCTGACCGAGCGCGGCGCCCGCAAGGGTGGCCGTGTCGAAGCAGCTGAAGGGGTGGAAGGGGTTGCGCTTGAGGTCGGCGCGCGCGACCGCGGCATTGAGAAAGGCGAGATCGAACGCCGCGTTGTGGCCGACCAGGATGGCGCGCCGGCACTGGTAGGCGCGCACCGCGCGACGCACCTCGCGGAAGATGCGCTGCAGCGCCTCGCGCTCGGGCAGCGCCGGACGCAGCGGGTGATGCGGGTCGATGCCGGTGATCGCGAGCGCCGCCGGATCGAGCCGGGCACCGGCGAAGGGCTGTACGTGAAAGTCGTGCGTCGCGCCGCGCTTGAGCACGCCCTCGCCATCCATGTCGACCAGCACCGCGGCGATCTCGAGCAGCGCATCGGTCGCTGCGTGAAAGCCGCCACACTCGACGTCGATCGCCACCGGCAGATAGCCGCGAAAGCGGCGTGACATGAGCGCGGCGGCCGGTGCCGGCGCGACCGGCCCGCTGCAGGGCGCATCCCCGGGCAACGGCTCACTCATGAGGCGATTCTACGGTACGTCTGCCGCGGCGAGACGCCAGGCGATGCGCTCCCCGGCACGCAGCGGCACCAGCACGTCGCTGCCGAAGGGGTAGCTCGGGGGTACCTCCCAGGGCTGCGGCAGCAAGGTGACCGTCGCCCGGTTGCGCGGCAGGCCGTAGAAGTCCGCACCGTGGAGCGCGGCGAAGCCTTCGAGCTGCTCGAGCGCGCCGGCGGCGGCGAAAGCCTCGGCGTACAGCTCGATGCCGCCGTGCGCCGAGAAGATGCCGGCGCAACCGCAGGCGCTCTCTTTCGCGCTGCGGCCGTGCGGGGCGCTGTCAGTGCCGAGGAACAGGCGCGGGCTACCGCGCACGACAGCGGCGAGCAGTGCGGCGCGCTCGGCTTCCGCCTTGAGCACCGGCAGGCAGTAGTGATGCGGCCGCAGGCCGCCCGCGAACAGCGCGTTGCGATTCATGAGCAGGTGCTGCGGGGTGACGGTCGCGCCGATGCCCTCACGCGCCGCCAATACGAACCCGAGCGCGCTGCGGGTCGAGATGTGCTCGAGCACAATGCGCAGCCGCGCATGGCGCTCACTGAGCGGCGCGAGCACGGTTTCGACGAAGCGCGCCTCACGGTCGAAGATGTCGACCTGCGGGTCGGTGACCTCGCCGTGCACCTCGAGCACCAGTCCGAGCTCCGCCATGCGGGCCAATACCGCATCGAGGCGGCGCACATCGCGCACGCCGGCCGCGGAGTGGGTGGTGGCCCCGGCGGGGTAGAGCTTGCAGCCGATCACCTGGCCGCTGCCGTGAGCGCGTTCGATCTCGGCGACCGGAGTGTCGTCGGTGAGATAGAGCGTCATCAACGGCTCGAACTGTGCGCCGGGCGGCAGCGCCGCGAGGATCCGCGCGCGGTAGGCGAGCGCCGCCGCGGTGGTGGTTACCGGCGGCATGAGGTTCGGCATCACGATGGCGCGCGCGAAGCGCGCGGCGCTGAAGGGCAGTACCGCGGCGAGCGCCGCGCCGTCGCGTAGGTGCAGGTGCCAGTCGTCCGGGCGGCGGATCGTGAGTGCGTCCGCGCTCACGGGGCCCTCAGCGCCTCGAGCACCTTCTGGTGCAGCAGCAGCTCGAGCGAGAAGCGCACGCCGAAGCCGGTGACCTCGGTGTTTACGTGCGCGAGTCCCCCGCTGCGCGTGGCCGCCGACAGGTCGACGTGCGCCCAGGGCGTCCCCTCGGGCACGAAGCGCGAGAGAAAGCGCGCCGCGAGGATGTGATCGCCCTTGCCCTCGAGCGCGCATTGCACGATGTCCGCCACCTTGCTCTCGAGCTCGGCGTCATAGTCCGCCTCGAACGGGAAGTTCCAGACGCGCTCGCCACTCGCCACGCCGGCCGCGAGGAGCGGCGCGACGAGCGCGGGGCGGTTGGTGAAGATACCGCTCATGCGCTCGGTGAGCGAGTAGACGCAGGCCCCGGTGAGCGTGGCGAAGTCGATCATGAGGCGCGGCCGGGTGCGGCCGGCGAGCGCGAGCGTGTCGGCGAGCACCATGCGCCCTTCGGCGTCGGTGTGAATGACCTGGATGGTGACGCCGTTCGCTGCACGCACCACTTCCTGCGGGCGATAGGCGTGCGGACCGATGCGATTCTCGGTGATCGCGAGCCAGGCATCGGCCTTGAGCGGCGAGCGCAGCTCCGCGAGCGCGATGAGGGTCGCGAGCGCCACGGCGCTCCCGGCCATGTCGGTGTGCATGTCGAGCATGGAGCGGTGCGTCTTGAGATTGACGCCGCCGGTGTCGAAGAGGATGCCCTTGCCGATCAGCGCCACGTCGGGCCGCGCCGCACGCGCCGTGCGCGCTGAGCGCTGCGGACGGTAGCGCAGATGCGCGATGCCGGCGCCGCCTTCCGCATTGCCGGCCGCGACCGCGAGAAAGGCGTTGGCACTTACCGCGCGCAGGGCACGCTCATCGAGCCAGCGCAGTGCGAGCCCATGGATGCGCGCGAGCTTCGCGATGGCGAGGCGATAGGCGCGCGCGTCGAGGATGTTGGGTGGCAGCGCGGTCAGCCAGCGCACGAGGTTGGTGCCGCGCGCCGCCGCCGCGGTGTAGCGCGTATCGCTGCGCCCCTCTTCGAGCAGCACGATGCGGCGGATGCGCCGCTCCTCTTCACGGGAGGGTGCACGAAAGCTCGGCAGCGCGAACGCCTGGGCGAGGGCTGCGCTCAACAGTGCCTCGAGCGCCGCCCGCGTGGCCTCGGCCGTGCCCGCGGCGGCGAGCGCTACGACTTCGGGATTGCGCGCCGCGGCCTCCTTGAACATGCGCCCGGCGAGCGCGAGCCGCTCGAAGGCGCTCGCGTCGCTGCCGAGGTAGCCGAGCACGGCGAGCGTGTGGCGCCGGTTGCCGAGCGTCGTGGTGCGCACCGTGCCGGCGCGCGAAGGCGCGCGCGCATCGAGCTCCCGCCAGCGCGCGCTCTCGGGCAAGCGGCGAAACGCGGCGTCGCCGGCCGGGTGCGGCACCATGGCGAGCACGGCGTCGAGCTCGTCGCTGTCTCCCGGGTAAGCGCTGACGATGGCCGGGGCGTGTGCGGCCGGCAGCGGGAGGCCGCGCGCGCGGGACGCGCCGGAAGCGCGGGACCTCACTTGCTTTACCTGCCGCTGCTCGCCATCATTACTCATTCTAACGCGCCATGGCACGGCACGCGCGCGACCCTCCAGTCGGCGACCGCGCCGACACGTTGTGCGCCCTGCCCGGAGCGAACACAGCGCATGACCGAACCGCCGAAGCTTGAAGATCTCGACCCGGTGGAGACGCGGGAATGGCTCGAATCGATCGATTCGGTGCTCAAGACCCACGGCCCGGAGCGTGCCCACTTCCTGCTCGAGCGACTGATCGACTACACGCGCCGCAGCGGCGCCTACCTGCCGTTCAAGCCCAACACCGCCTACGTCAACAGCATTCCCGCCGGGCGTGAGCCGGAGTACCCGGGCAACCGCGCGCTCGAGCGGCGCATCGAGGCGTACATTCGCTGGAACGCGCTGGTGATGGTGCTGCGGGCGAACAAGAAGTCCACCGAGTACGGCGGGCATCTCTCGAGTTACGCCTCGTCGGCGACGCTCTATGAGGTGGGCTTCAATCACGTCTGGCGTGCACCCTCGGAGCAGCATCCCGGCGACATGGTGCTCATCCAGGGACACTCCTCGCCGGGCGTCTACGGCCGCGCCTTCCTCGAGGGCCGCCTCACCGAGGATCAGCTGCGCCACTTCCGCCAGGAGGCGGATGGCCCGGGGATCGGGCTCTCGTCCTACCCGCATCCGTGGCTGATGCCGGATTTCTGGCAGTTTCCCACGGTCTCGATGGGCCTCGGTCCCATGATGGCGATCTTCCAGGCGCGCTTTACCCGCTACCTCGAGAACCGCGGGCTCGTGAAGCCCTCGGATCAGAAGGTGTGGGCGTTTCTCGGCGACGGCGAGATGGATGAGCCGGAGTCGATGGGCGCGCTCACTATGCCGGTGCGCGAAGGACTCGACAATCTCATCTTCGTCATCAACTGCAACCTGCAGCGTCTCGACGGCCCGGTGCGCGGCAACGGCAAGATCATCCAGGAGCTCGAGGCCGCCTTTCTCGGCGCCGGCTGGAACGTTATCAAGGTGCTGTGGGGCTCGCGCTGGGACCCGCTGCTGGCGCGCGACACGAAGGGACTGCTGCGCAAGGTGATGGACGAGTGCGTCGACGGCGAGTACCAGAACTTCAAGGCCAAGGGCGGCGCGTACACGCGTGAGCATTTCTTCGGCAAGTATCCCGAGCTCAAGGCGATGGTCGCCAACATGTCCGACGACGAGATCTGGCGGCTGAACCGCGGTGGTCACGATCCGCTCAAGGTGTACGCCGCCTACGCGGCCGCCATGAGCCACAAGGGTCAGCCGACGGTCATACTCGCCAAGACCGTGAAGGGCTTCGGGCTCGGCAAGGGCGGCGAGGGCCAGATGGTCGCGCACCAGCAGAAGAAGCTCTCCGAGGAGGATCTGCGCGCCTTCCGTGACCGCTTCAACATCCCGGTCCCCGAAGCGGACCTCGCCAGCCTGCCGTTCGTCAAGCCCGACCCCGCCTCCGACGAGGCGCGCTATCTCATGGCGCGCCGCGCGGCGCTCGGCGGTTTCCTGCCGCGACGGCGCCGTACCGCACCGGTGCTCACCATTCCGCCGCTTGAGGCGTTCGCCTCGCTCCTCGAGGGCACCGGCGAGCGTGAGATCTCCACCACGATGGCCTTCGTGCGCGTGCTGCAGCTGCTGCTGCGCGACAAGAATATCGGCCGCAACATCGTGCCGATCGTGCCCGACGAGGCACGCACCTTCGGCATGGAGGGACTGTTCCGCCAGATCGGCATCTACTCCTCCGTGGGGCAGCTGTACACGCCGCAGGACGCCGAGACCCTCATGTCCTACCGCGAGGACAAGAAGGGACAGATGCTGGAGGAAGGCATCAACGAGGCGGGGTCGCTGTGCTCGTGGATGGCGGCGGGTACCGCCTACAGCAACCACGGCATCAACATGGTGCCGTTCTACATCTTCTACTCGATGTTCGGCTTCCAGCGCGTGGGGGATTTCATCTGGGCCGCGGGCGACATCCAGTCGCGCGGCTTCCTCCTCGGCGCGACCGCCGGACGCACCACGCTCGCCGGCGAGGGGCTGCAACATCAGGACGGTCACAGCCAGCTCGTGGCGACGACCGTGCCCAACTGCGTCGCGTACGATCCGGCCTTTGCCTACGAGCTCGCCGTGATCATCCACGACGGGCTGCGCCGCATGTACGTCGAGCAGCAGAGCATCTTCTACTACATCACGCTCATGAACGAGAACTACGCCCAGCCGGCGATACCGTCCGGCGTGCAGGCGGGGATCCTGAGCGGGGGCTACCTGCTGCAGATCGGCGGCCGGGGCAAGGTGCGGGCGACGCTGCTCGGCTCGGGCACCATCCTGCGCGAGTGTCTCGCGGCGGCGAAGCTCCTCGAGAACGACTACGGCATCCCCGCCGACGTGCTCTCGATCACGAGCTTCAGCGAGCTGCGCCGCGAAGCGCTCGAATGCGAGCGCTGGAACCTGCTGCACCCCAGTGAGCCGGCGCGCATACCGTACGTGCGGCAGCTGCTGCAGGGGCGCGAAGGCCCGGTGGTCGCTGCGACCGACTACATGCGCACGGTTCCCGACCAGATCCGTCAGTGGGTCGAGGGGCGCTACGTGACGCTCGGTACCGATGGCTACGGGCGCTCGGACGCGCGGGCGCCGCTGCGGCGGCATTTCGAGATGGACCGTCACTACATCACCGTCGCAGCGCTCAAGGCGCTCGCCGACGACAAGCAGCTCGACCAGAAGACGGTGGCCCACGCCATCAAGACTCTCGGGATCGATCCCGACAAGCCGGTGCCCTGGACCGTCTGAACCTGAGGCGACATGAACGCCGCCAGCGGACTCGTGGAAGTGCGCGTGCCCGACATGGGCAGCTTCAAGGACGTCGCGGTCATCGACGTGCTGGTGAAGCCCGGTGACGCTATCGAGATCGACACGCCACTCGTGACGCTCGAGTCGGAGAAGGCCACCATGGACGTGCCTTCGACCGCGGTGGGTGTCATCGAGAAGCTCCACACCGCCAAGGGCGGTAAGGTCAATAGCGGCGATCTCATCGCCACCCTGCGAGCCGACGGCGCGCAGCCGGCGGC
>DATIZW010000268.1:0-5666 GCA_035516875.1 Steroidobacteraceae bacterium | reverse complement strand
GCCCCTGGTACTGCGGCAGGACGCGCAGCAGGCCCAGGTAGCCGACGCGGGTCGGCGTGCCGTTGACGAAGCTCGTGCGCAGCGTGCGTGCGCCCATCGCCACCACGCACGGCTCGCGCGCGGTGCGCGCCACGAGAATCTGCGTGCGCTCGCCCTCGATGGCAGTGGCGAGGTCGATGCACGGCTCGCGTTCGAGGGTCACGCGGATGTCGCCGGCGAAGGGGGCGGCACGCAGCAGCCGGCGCAGCGCCGGCTCGTCGGAGCTGCGGGCGAGCTCAAACTGCATGTCGCAGCGGGCTCGGTGATGCGGCGGGGAGCGAGGTCGGCGGCGCGGCCTCGAGCAGCGTGCCGCACCAGCCGGCATCGCCGAGGGGTAGCTCGTCGCGCTGCCGCACCTCGCCACGCAGCATCAGGTTGATGAGCGGAAAGTTGCGCGCCATGAAGCCATTCGACCGGTTCACCGGCGCGAGGAAGCGTCGCGCCATGCTGCCGAAGGAGTAGAAGTCGCTGCGCGCCTCGAGGCACAGTTGCTGCAGCTCGTGGGGCGCGAGTTGTTTGGGCCGGAACGGAATGTGGTTGTAGCGATAGCGTGGGTCGGTCCACCAGGCGTCGTAGAGCAGTTGGCCGTTCCGACGCAGGCGCTCGTAGAGCGGCGTGCCCGGGAACGGTGTCAGGTGGTTGAAGGCGGCGATGTAGAAGCCGTGGCGACGGGCAAAATCGCGCGTGGCCGCGAACGTCTCGCGCGTGTCGTCGTCGTAGCCGAAGATGAACGTGGCATACAGGCGGATGTCGTGACGCCGCAGGTTCGACAGCGCTACCTCGTAGCCGCCCTGCATGGTGTTGAAGCCCTTGCGCATCCTGCGCAGCGTCGCCGGGTTCAGGCTCTCGAAGCCGACCAGCAGCCCCTGGCAGCCGCTGCGGGAGATCAGCTCGAGGAACTCCTCGTCATGGGCCGCGTTGATGCTCGCCTGCGACACCCAGCGGATGCGCAGCGGGATCAGCGCGCGGAAGAACTCCTTCGCCTGCTCCATGTTCGAGGTGATGTTGTCGTCGACGAAGAAGAAGAAGTTGCGCCGCGTGCGCGCCGCGGCGATCTCCGCCAGGATCCGGTCCACTGGCCGGCGGGTTTGCGTCGAGGAGAAATAGGCCTGCACGGCGCAGAACTCGCACCTCCAGTGACAGCCGCGGCCCGCTTCGACCAGCGTCACTGGTACATAGCGCTTGCCGTGGAAGATGCTGCGGTCGTAGCGCGTGGCGGCGAGGTCCGGGCGTCCCGAGCCGCGATAGAGCGGCCGCAGCGTCTTGTGCCGGAAATCGTCGAGCAGCTGCGGCCAGGCGCCCTCGGCTTCGCCGACTACCACCGCCTCGGCGTAGCGCGCCACCTCCGCGCTGCACAGGGTGGCGTGAAATCCGCCCATGACCACCGTGACGCCGCGGCGGCGGAATTCACTCGCAATCTGGTAGCTGCGGGTCGCGGTGTAGGTCTCGACGCTGATCGCGACCAGGTCCGTCGGCTCATCGTACGGGATGCGCTCGAGCCGGTCGTCGTAGAAGCGTATCTCGACGTCGGCCGGTGTCAGGCCGGCCAGCACCGCAGGCGCGAGCGGCTCCATCTGCCAGCTGCGGATGTAGCGCGTGTCGCCGGCGTGCCGGCCGATGCACGGATGGATGAGCGTGAGTCGCACGACTAGGCGACCTGCGCCGGCTGAGCGGGGCAGGGGCGCCCTGCCGCGGCCGGCTCGGTGGTCCGCGGCACGAGTCCCCAGTCGCAGTTGTAGAAGCGGTCGAGGTGATGCGCGTAGAAGCGATAGCCGAGGTTGGCGCCGAGCACGATCGAGCGGGCCGCCGGTGAGTGGTAGATGCGCCGCGCGATCGAGCGGTAGCGGTAGGCGTGCTTCCAGGCCGCCTCGGTGCCGCGCATCAGCGCGGTGGCGCTCATGCGCTGCGGCTGAAACACCACGTGCTGTCCGTCGTAGAGCTCCCAGTTGCGCGTCAGCAGCCGGCCGTCGCGCTCGTAGCGGTGGAACAGCGGCGTGGCCGGAAACGGCGTCAGCACGGCGAAGCGCGGCAGGTCGATCCTCGCGTCCACGGCGAACTCCGCGGTGCGCTGGAATACCTCCGGCGTGTCGTCGTCGAAGCCGAACACGAAGCAACCCTGAATGGCGATGCCGTAGCGATGGAACAGCGCGATCAGCTCCCTGAAGTCCCCGGGGTCCTGAAACCCCTTGTGCACTTCGCGCAGTCCCTGACGCGATATCGACTCGAGGCCGATGAGGAGCCCCCGGCAGCCGCTGCGCGCGCACAGCTCGAGGAGCTCGCGGTCCCGGGCGAGGAGCGAGGTCGCGAGCCCGTACCACTGCACGCCGAGCGGCACCAGCGCGGCGAACAGGTGCGCCGCGTAATTGCGGTCCGACACCAGGTTGAGATCGACGAAGATGAGGCGCCGTGCTCCCGTGCGGCCGATGTCCGCGACGACCTCCTCCACCGGCTTCTGCAGCTGCCGCCGCCCCCAGGCGCTCGGGACCACGCAGAAATCACAGGCGTGCGCACAGCCGCGCGTCGCTTCGAAGACGTCGGTGGTGATGTAGTCACGCCGCGGCACGAGGTCGCGGCACACCGGCGGCAGGCCGGCGAGACTGAGGTCGGGAATCTGCTCGTAGCGTCGTGCCAGGCGGCCGTTGACGACATCCCGCAGCAGACGCGGCCAGCTTTCCTCGGCATAGCCCACGACGATCGCGTCCGCGTGTGGCAGCGCGTCCTCCGGGACGAGTGTTACGTGCGGTCCACCGAGAACCACGGTGGCACCTCGCGCCCGAAAATGGTCGGCGAGCCAATAGCTGCGCGGCGCGGTCGGGGTGATGACGGTTATGCCGATGATGTCAGCCTCGAGCTCCAGGGGGATGTCGCGGATACCCTCGTCGATCAGGGTGACGCGATGGGGGATCTCGGGCGGCACCAGGCTGACCAGCGTCGGCAGCGTGAGGGGTGCGTAGCGCAGCGAACGCCTGAAGATTCCCGACCGATGGCGATAGAGCCGACCCTTCGGTGACAGCAGCGCTATGGAGAGCATTTCGATCCCTCATGGCCGAGGATTGCGACAGTTGCGCGCGGCGCGTGCGACGCCACGCTGCCAGCCGTGGCGACCCGTGCGCCCCAGGCACCGAGCACCAGCCCGGTGGCCACATCGAGCAGATGGTGTTGATGTGTCAGCACGGTGGAGGCGGCTACGATGGCCAGCCAGGTGCCGAGCAACCCGCGTACGCGCGGCGGCGCCCGGCTCGCATACGTGCCCGCGCATACCGTGAACAGCGCCACGTGCAGGGAAGGCACGAGATCGTACTTGCGGCTGAGCGTTGCGGCGAGTTGCAGCCACGGGTGCCAGATGGACCCGGCAGTGTTCACCGGCGCGAAGCCGGGCTCCGCCGGCAGAAGTACGAATGCGACTCCTGCAATGGCGATGACCCGTGCCAGTGCGCCGGCGAAGCGCTTGAGGTCGGCCGTGCTGCGCAGAACGAAAGGTGCGAACAGGAAAATAACGTACATGGTCATGTAGGGCACGACCATCACCGGCAGCAGCGGAATCGCCAGCTCCGCGTCCGCGTAGGCGCGGATGCGCAGCGAATGCCGTGCCGTGAGCCAGTCGGCGCCATAGAACACCACGGCGAACTCGACCGCGATCAACGCCGACAGCAGCGCGAAGCGGCGCAGCTGCGGCGGTGCGTACGGCGCTGGCGACCCGCCAGGCGAGTGCGTCACGCCGGACGCCCCGGGGCGCGACGCGGCCCGAGCCACATGCGCGCGTAGTGGCTCAGGAACCGTGGGCGAAACCGCTCGGCGTCGACAAAACGGGGCAGGTGGATCCACGGCAGCGCCGGGTAGCGATGGTGCGCGAGGTGCAGGTGATAGTTCAGAAATAACGCCTGCACCCAGGGATGCACGCGCAGGTCCCATGCTCCTTCGATGACATCCAGACGGGAGAAGGCATGATCGGCGTACTGCAGCGAGCTCCAGTTGATGCCGAACGCGACGTAGCACGCGAGCCAGCCCGCGGCGGAAAGGTCGAGGAGGTGATACGCGGCCAGCTGCAGTGTGATCGTGAGCAGCAGTTCGAGCCTGGCTCTGACCGGCGGCGCCGCGGCGAAGGCGCGCGCATAGGCCGGGCCGCTGGTGTGCTCAGCGACCGGTGACCACCGCGATTTGAGTGGCTCACGCCGGAAGGCGAAGGGCACCAGGAGGTACGCCATCCAGCCCAACACCACCACCGCCCAGTAAACCCCCGAGATGATGCCGTACCACTGCAGTGTCTTCAGCAGCCGGTGGTCGCCGGGATAGATGTAGTCGAAGGTCTCGGTCGCGGTGCGGTTATTGCGGTGGTGGCCGAGGTGTGCGGCGCGCTGCAACGAGAAGCCGGTGGGAAAGAGTGCGGCGCAGAACACCCCGAAGGCGTAGTTGACGCGCCGCTCGGGATGGAAAATGCCGTGCACGCACTCGTGCAGACAGGCGAACACCGTGTTGCCGACGAACGAGAAGCCGGCCGCGCACGCCGCGATCGTCCACCAGGACTCGCAATGACTGGCAGCCCGAAGTAGGATTGCGGCGGTCGCAGTGGCGCAGACTGCAATCAACACATTCAGTCTGGCGGGTATCGGGGCGGGGACGAGTCGGCGTGCAGAGTCCGGAACGGTTGGCGTGAGGGACGTGGCTGTCTCCATGCGGGATAGCGGCCGTGTGGATGTCGTCGTGCCTGGCTCACCGTTGACTGCGCCATATCCTGAGGACTTTCCGCGTTATCCGCAATCCTGGTATGTGCTGTGCACCTCCTCGGCGCTGCCACTCGGCGCGGTCCGGCGCGCCGCCTTGTGCGGACGTTCGCTGGTCATCTTTCGCGGCCACGATGGGCGGGTCGGTGCCCTGGGGGCACGCTGCCCACACCTCGGCACCGATCTCGCGGCCGGCCGCGTGGTCGGTGAAACCCTCGAGTGTCCCCATCATCGCTTCCGCTTCGACGTTGCAGGGCTTTGCCAGGCGCATGACTTACGCAACACGGCGTATCCCGTCGAGGAGCGCTTCGGCACGATCTTCGTCTTTCTCGGGGCCCGCGCCACATTTCCGCTGCCATCGTTCGGCGCGGTGCCACTGATCAGTGCCGCGCCTTTCACCTGGCACCTGCAAACGCAGTGGTACATGATCGGTGCCAATGGGTTCGACGCCCGGCACCTGCCCTTTGCGCACGGACGGCGCTTGCTCGCGGCGCCCGAGCTGCATGGCGGGACTCGCTCCAGTCTCGAGGTCACCTACGAATACGCCGTTGAGGGACACGGCTGGCTCGAGCGTGCCACCCGGCTGGTCTCCGGCTCGCGCGTCGAGTTCGGCATTGCCGCGTGGGGCGGAAATCTGCTGCTGGTGCGGGCGCGATTCGTCCGCGATCAGACCTTCGGTGTGGTCGCCGTGGAGCCTGCGGGCGCGCGTGCCTGCAGGGTGACCGTGATAGTGAGCGCGCAGCGATCCGGCACGCGGCTCGGGATGCTGGTGAAGGACTGGCTGCGCGTCCGCGCCAAGCGGATCGCCGTGCGCAATTTCCTGCGCGGCGACCTGCGGCTGCGGCAGATGGACTACGTGGCCGGCGGGCTGCGCGCGGGCGATGAAACCCTGGCGGCATTCCTGCG
>DATIZW010000267.1:0-3443 GCA_035516875.1 Steroidobacteraceae bacterium | reverse complement strand
CGGCGGAGTTGCTGCGCACGGTGTGCGCGCTGCGGCCGGACTTCGTGTTCTCCTTTTACTACCGCTCGCTGCTGCCCGCGCCGCTCCTGGCGGCGGCGCGCCGCGGCGCCCTCAACATGCACGGCTCGCTGCTGCCGAAGTACCGCGGCCGCGCCCCGGTGAACTGGGCGATACTGCGCGGTGAGCACCAAAGCGGCGCGACCCTGCACTACATGGTTGAGCGTGCCGATGCCGGCGACATCGTCGACAGCGAGAGCGTCCCGATCCTGCTCGACGATGATGCCCGCGAGGTGTTCGCCAAGGTGACCGTGGCCGCGGAGATGGTGCTGGCGCGCTCGCTGGCGGCACTCGTTGCCGGCACCGCCCCGCGCCGCCCGCAGCCGCTGCTGCCCGGCGAGTACTTCGGGCGGCGCAGGCCCGAAGACGGGCGCATCGACTGGACGCGTCCGGCGCTCGAGATCCATAACCTGGTACGCGCCGTCGCGCCTCCGTTTCCCGGCGCGTTCGGCACGGTGGCCGGGGAGCGTTGGGAGATCCACCGCACCCGCGTGACGGCGCGCGCGGCGCCGCGCGGCGGGGTGCAGCTGTTCGGCGCAGACGGTGGCTGCTTCATCGCCTGCGGCGACGGCGCGGTGCTCAGGCTCCTCGCGGCCGTGCGCGAGCAAGGGCCCATCGACCTCGCGGCCCTCGCAGTGCGCCTGGCGCAGCAGCCGCTGCCGCTCGGCTGAGCCGTGGCGCTCGTTGCGCTCAAGATCGACGTCGACACCTACCGCGGCACGCGCGAGGGCGCGCTGCGCCTCGCGGACCTCCTCGAGCGGCTCGGCGTGCACGCCACCTTTCTCTTCAGCCTCGGTCCCGACCATACCGGCCGTGCCATCAAGCGGGCGTTCCGGCGGGGTTTTCTCGGCAAGGTCAAGCGCACCTCGGTGATCGAGCACTACGGCGTGCGCACGCTTCTCTACGGCGTGTTGCTGCCAGGTCCACACATCGGGCGACGCTGCCGCACACCGATGCAGGATATCGACCGTCGCGGCTTCGAAGTGGGCGTGCACACCTACGATCACGTGCGCTGGCAGGATGGTGTCGCCGGGGCGAGCGAGCCGTGGACGCGGCGCGAGCTCACCCTCGCGCGCGATCAGTTCATGGAGGTGTTCGGACGCGCACCGAAGGTGCACGGTGCCGCCGGCTGGCAGATGAACCGCTACGTGCCCGCGCTCGAGCAGGCGCTCGGCTTCCGCTACGCCTCCGACACCCGTGGCAGCGGACCGTTCCTGCCGATGCTCGACCACGCGGCGGGGACGGTGCCGCAGCTGCCCACCACGCTGCCGACGCTCGATGAGCTGATCGGACGGTCGGATCTGCACGGCACAGATCCGGTGGACCATCTGCTCGCGCTCACCGCGGCAAGCGCCGGGAGCGACCACGTCTTCACCCTGCACGCCGAGCTCGAAGGCGGCCGCTACCTCGCCGCGCTCGAACGGCTGCTGCGCGAGTGGCAGCAGCGGGGCACGCATCTTACGGACCTCGCCGGCTACGTGGCGACGCTGGATGTCCACGGCCTGCCTCACTGCAGCATCGTCGCCGGCACCGTGGAGGGACGCTCCGGGACGCTGGCGTTGCAATCGCAGTGGCGGCGGCCTTGAGCCTGCTCAGCGCCCCCTGACATACCCGGCGCGGCCGGCTACGCGCGCCGTGCAATATTCCGGCGCCTCGCGCGTCTAGATAGACACATGGAAGCTGCGCCCGCCCGCCAAATCACGCCCTTGCAGCAGGACCGTGAGCTTGCGCGCGCGGTGCGACGCGAGCGTGGCCGGCTGCTGGCCTTCATTCGCGGCTGGGTCGCCGACACGGCGGACGCAGAGGACATCCTCCAGGACACCTTCCATGAGCTGTTGCTCGCCTATCGGATGATGCGGCCGATCGAGCAGGTGGGTGCGTGGCTCATGCGCGTGGCACGCAACCGCATCATTGACCGCTTCCGCCGCGACGCGGTGCGCGGTGCGCCGCAGGCGCGCCCCGCGCAGGCCGACGGCGTCGGTGCTCTCGCGGCCGACGGCGCCGGTGCTCTCGCGGACCTGCTGCCCGCGCCCGCGGACCCCGAGGCCGAAGCGATGCGCGAGGCGCTGCTCGAGCAGGTCGAGGCCGCGCTCGAGGAGCTGCCCCGCGAGCAGCGCGAGGTGTTCATCGCGCACGAACTCGAGGGCCTGAGCTTCCGCGAGCTCGCGGCGCGCTCGGGGGTGAGTATCAACACGCTGCTGGCGCGCAAGCACTACGCCACGCGTTTCCTGCGGGCACGCCTGCAGGCTGCGTGGGACGACTGGCTGACGACATGAGGAGAGAGGCGTGAGAAGAAGTCCGGTTCGATGGGTGCTGATGGGGCTGGCGGCGTTTGCCGCCGTGATTGCCATCGTGGCGCTGCTGGGACTCGCGGTGATGCTGCTGTGGAACACCCTGGTTCCGGCACTGTTTCGCGGCCCGCAGCTTCAGTACTGGCAGGCCGTGGGGCTGCTGATTCTCTGCCGGCTGCTGTTCGGCGGACTGCGCCGCGGCGGCTGGCATGGCCACTGGCGGCAGCGTATGTGGCGCGAGCGCTGGGAGCGCCTGACGCCGGAAGAGCGTCAACGACTGCGCGAGCGGTTCATGAGCCGCTGCGGGTCCGGCGGCGGCTCCGCTGAGGGCATCACGGCGCCGCCGGCTTCCTGAGGCAGTTCTGCCGCGGTTGACTCTATGCGCGCGCCAACCTCAACATGCGCGCCGTGAATGTCGCGACCATGACGGCGGTCGAGATCCGCGAGCCGGGCCCGCCGCAGGTGTTGCGCGCCGTAGAGCGCCCGGTCCCCGCGCCGGGCGCGGGCGAGGTGTTGATTCACGTCGCGGCCGCCGGCGTCAACCGCCCGGATGTCCTGCAGCGCAAGGGATTCTATCCGCCGCCCCCCGGCATCACCGATATTCCCGGGCTCGAGGTCGCCGGGGAGGTGGTGCGACTCGGTGAGGGAGTGCGCGAGCCCGCACTCGGTGCCAAGGTGTGTGCGCTGGTCGCAGGCGGCGGTTACGCGCAGTACGTGAATGCGCCGGCGCTGCAGTGCCTGCCGGTACCGCCGCCGCTGACGCTCGAGGAGGCGGCGGCGCTCCCCGAGACCTTCTTCACGGTGTGGCTCAACGTGTTCGAGCGCGCGCGGCTCAAGCAGGGCGAGACGCTGCTGGTGCACGGCGGCTCGAGCGGCATCGGCACGACGGCGATCCTGCTCGCCAGGGCATTTGGCGCGCGCGTGATCGTCACCGCCGGCAGCGCGCAGAAGTGTGCCGCCTGCCGCGACCTCGGCGCCGAGCTCGCCATCAACTACCACGAGAGCGACTTCGTCGAGGCGACGCTGCGCGCGACCGACGGCCGTGGCGCCGACGTCATTCTCGACATGGTGGGCGGAGACTATCTGCCCCGCAAC
>DATIZW010000266.1:0-3164 GCA_035516875.1 Steroidobacteraceae bacterium | reverse complement strand
ACGCTCTTCAGCCGCACCGCACCCTGCACGCTCGAGATCGGCTTCGGTAACGGGGAGAATCTGCTGGCACTCGCGGCAGCCCACCCGGAACGGGACTTTCTCGGCATCGAGGTGCACCGCCCGGGGGTCGGGCGGCTGCTGCTCGGTCTCGAGGCGCGCGCGCTCGGCAACGTGCGCGTCATCTGCCATGACGCCGTGGAAGTGCTCGAACAGCAGATCGCTCCCGGGTCGCTCGCGGAGATCCTGATCCTGTTCCCCGATCCCTGGCCGAAGAAGCGCCACCATAAGCGCCGCCTCCTGCAGGAACCGTTCGCGGAGGTTCTTGCGAGCCGCCTCAGCCGCGGCGGAGTGCTGCGGCTTGCGACCGACTGGCAACCCTACGCGCTGCAGATGCTCGAGGTGTTGTCGGCGGTACGTGGACTCGAGAACCTCGCTGCCGATCGCGCCTTCAGCGATCGCCCGCTCGAGCGCGCACCCACGCGCTTCGAGCGCCGTGGCGAGCGGCTCGGACATAGGGTGTGGGACCTGTGTTTTCGGCGTGCGCTCAGCTGAGGCCGAACGCCTGGCGCAGTCCGTCGAGCACGAACTGCACCGCGAGCGCACCGAGTATCACCCCAAGCAGGCGGCTGGCGACGTTGGCGCCGGTTACGCCGATGACACGCATCAGTGGATCGGCGAGCAGCATCAGCACCAGCGCGATGACGAGCACCAGCATGACGGCGATCAGGTAGGCGCCGAACAGAGCGGTCTGTGCGGGCAGCTGCAGCGGCCCGAACCACAGCAGGATGGTGGCGAGCGCCCCGGGACCGGCGATGAACGGAAAGGCCAGGGGAAAGACGGAGATATCCGCGCGCCGGCGGCTCTCGGCCGCCTCGCTGCTCGAGGTGCGCGTACCGGATTCGCGCGCAAACACCATTTCGAGCGCGAGCAGAAACAGCAGCAGGCCGCCGAAGATGCGGAAAGCCTCGAGACTGATGCCCATCAGCGCGAGGAACGGCGCGCCGCCGAATGCGAACAGCACCAGTATCGCGGCCGCAACGCTCACCGACTTGAGCGCCATGCGCCGCTTATACGCTGTTGCGGCGCCGGCAGTGATCGAGGTGAACAGCGGAATGAGCGACACCGGCTCGACCACCACGAAAAAGACCACGAAGAATTTGAGCGGTTGTTCGAGCATTGATGCTGTGCGCAAAGGGCAACGGCTCACGCGATCGCGGTCACAATAAGTTCTTGAAAGCCTGACAGGCGAGGCGCAACATCATTGCAGAGCGGACGCGGAAGTTTAAGGCTGCGGCAAGTTCACTGCGGGAGGTGGCGGCGATGGCGACTCCTCAACCCGGTATCGGCGACTGGTATCGTCTCAACGGCGGTGCGTTGTTCGAGGTGGTTGCCCTCGACGATGACGACGGCACCATCGAGATCCAGTATTTCGATGGCACGGTGGAGGAGATGGACATCGAGGACTGGGAGGCGCAGTGGGAAGACGGCGCGCTCGAGGCCGCCGAGGCCCCCGAGGACTGGTCCGGCTCGGTCGACGTGGAAAGCGGTGACGAGGAGGGGCGCGGCGACGCCTACGGCGAAGACCGCGACTTGCGCGCGAGCCCGCTCGACGGCATCGATCTATTCGAGTAAGGCGGGCTCCCCGCCCCGAGCCGCCGCCCCGAGCGCGGCGGCGTCCATGCCGGCGGCGAGCAGCACGAATCCGCACCGCACCTCGAGCGGCAGCGGCGTGAGCGAGCGTCCGGCACACGGACCTGCCACGCAGTAACCGGTGCCCTTCTCGAACAGCGCCCCGTGAGAGCCGCACACGATCAGTGCGCCGTCGGCGGTGAGGAAGCGCTGCGGCAGGAGATCGAGCGGGTGACCGGCATGCGGACAGCGGTTGAGGTAGCCGCGCACCGCATCGCCCACTTTCACCACGAACCCTTTGAGCGGCCAGTCGGCGCCGCCGAGCGTGAAGGCCCGCGCACCGCCTTCGAGGTCTGACAGGCGGCAAATGACTCGCTCGACATCCAACTCCACGGCCATCCTCAAGTTCCTGCTGCCGCGCTCAAGCGGTGGGCGACACCCGGCGGTTGCAACGCGCCGTGGCCGCGCAGCACGTACAGTAGCAGCAAGCCCGGTAGCGCCAGGCTTGCCGTGTAGAGGAAGAAGTGCGGGTAGCCGATGTGGTCGACCACCATACCCGAGGTGCCCTCGAGGATCTTGCCCGGGAGCGCGTACAGCGAGGAGAACAGCGCGTACTGCGTAGCGGTGTAGCGCGCGCTGGTGAGCCCCGAGAGAAACGCCAGCAGCGCCGTGCCGTGCATGGCGAGGGCGAGATTGTCGAGCGCGTTGGCGGCGCCGAGGCCGAGGATCGTCGGCGTGTGCGCGCTCGCGAGCAGCGCATAGCCGAGATTCGAGCAGATGATGAGCACGCTGCCGAGGGCGAGTGACCGCAGCAGTCCGAGTCGGGCGATGAGCACGCCGGCGAGCAGCACCCCGAAGATCGACATGACGAGCCCGTAGAGCTTCACCACCTTGGCGATCTGCATGAGTGTGAAGCCGCGATCGATATAGAAGGGGTTAACCATGGAGCCCATCGCGAATTCCGTCAGCCGGTACAGCGCGATGAAGGCGAGTGTCAGCAGTGCGAGCGTCGTCCCGTAGCGGGCAAAAAAATCGGTCAGCGGGCAGACGACCGCGGTAAGGAACCGCTCGCCCGCGTGCAGCAGCCACTGCGGCCAGTGGGCACGGCGCTCGAGCCAGGCGATGACGCGTTCCTCGCGCGCCACGGACTCCGGCGGTACCGCGGCCACAGGCTCGGGCACGAGCAGGATGGTGACGATGCCGACGCTCACCAGCGCCGTCATGGTCGCGTAACTCGTGTGCCAGCCCGCCCGGCCGGCAACCGCGAGCGCCCCGGCGCTGCCGCAGGCGAGCGCCACGCGGTAGCCGATCTGGTAGGCGCCGAGCATCGCACCCTGCAGCGGCAGCGGTGCCGATTCGATGCGCCAGGCGTCGAGCGCGATGTCCTGCGTGGCGGCGCAGAAGGCGGTAAGCAGTGCCGAGAGTGCCAGCGGTCGCAGCGCCGTGCCGGGATCGCACAAGCTGATGTTGAATAGCCCCACCGCGATGCCGAGCTGCGCCAGCAGGATCCAGCCGCGGCGACGTCCGAGCACTCG
>DATIZW010000265.1:0-10795 GCA_035516875.1 Steroidobacteraceae bacterium | reverse complement strand
GTGAGGAACCCTGCCTCCCGGGCCGCCGCCACGTCGAGCAGCGGATCGTCGCCCACGTAGGCGATCTGCCCGGGGCCGACCGCAAGCTCCTGCGCGAGGCGCTCGAAGCAGCGGCGCTCGGGTTTCGCCGCGCCGATCTGGCGGGCGTTAAGCGACACCGCGAACAGGTGATGCAGACCGATACACCCGAGGTCGGCGTTGCCGTTGCTCAGCGAGGCGAGCGCGTAACGCCGGCGCAGCCGCGCCAGGGATGGCGCCACGTCGGGGAAGATGTCGACCTGGTTGCGCGCGGCGAGGAATACCGCGAACGCCTGCTGCGCGAGGTGCTCGCCGTAGCCGTGCTCGCGCAGCTGCGCGGCGAGCGCAGTGACACGCAGGTACGTGACGTCGTGAGCATTGTGCGGCTCGCGGCGGGCAAGCTGCTCGCGCGCGCGGCGCATAGCCTCGGCCGACAGCCGCTGCACGACGCCCGGGCAATGCTCGTGCAGCCAGGCGGCGAGCTGCGCCTCCGCTCGCGCCAGCACCGGCTCGACATCCCAGAGTGTATTATCAAGGTCGAAGGCGATGGCGCGTACGTCGCTCAGCACCCGCGGAAGGTTACCATTCCATGGAGCGGCTCACTCTCATCATCGGGAACAAGAACTATTCCTCGTGGTCGCTGCGGGCGTGGCTACTGCTGAAGCACCTGGGGGTGTCGTTCGAGGAGATCGTGGTGCCGCTCGACGTTGCGGACACGCGCGAGCAGCTCGAGCACTACGGACCGAGCGCTCGGGTGCCGGTGCTGCATCACGGGGACCTGCGCGTATGGGATTCGCTCGCCATCTGCGAATACGTCGCCGAGCTCACCGGCAGGGGCTGGCCGCAGGCCCGCGCGGCTCGCGCGGTAGCGCGTTCGGTGTGCGCCGAGATGCACTCCGGCTTCACGACGCTGCGATCGCTGTGGCCGATGAACGCACGCGCGCGCAACCGCCGCACTGCGGTCACCACACCGCTCGAGGCGGACATCGAGCGGATCGACGAGATCTGGAACGACTGCCGCGCCCGCTTCGGGGCCGGCGGCCCGTGGCTGTTCGGCGAGTACACCGCTGCCGACGCCATGTACGCGCCGGTGGTGCTGCGCTTCAACACCTACGGCGCGCGCATCTCCCAGACCGCTCGCTGGTACATGGCGAGCGTGCTCGAGGACGGCCCGCTGCAGGAATGGCTGCAGGCTGCCAAGCACGAACCCTGGACGATCGCCTCCGACGAAGTCGGCTGAGAGACCCCGCATGGCGTTGAACTCCGCTCCGCTCGCGCGGTTGCTCGCGTGCACGTTACCGGCCCTGCTCACGCTCACGCAGCCGCGCGCTGCGCTCGGCGCATCGACGGCGGCTGGCGGTGCACCTTTCACCGCGGAGGACCTGGTGCTCCTCAAGCGGGTCAGCGACCCGCAGGTCTCACCGGATGGCCGCTTCGTGGTCTTCGTGCTGCGCGAGACGGATCTCAACGCCAACAAGGGACACACGAGTCTCTGGCTGCTCGACCTCGCGACCGCCGGCGCCCAGCCGCGTCGCCTGACGGACGCCACCGGCAGCGATTCGAGCCCGCGCTGGGCGAGCGACGGCCACACGCTTTATTTTCTCTCTGCGCGCAGCGGCAGCGCGCAAGTATGGCGGGTGCGCCTGGGAAGCACCGTGGCGCAGCGCGTGACGGACTATCCGCTCGACGTCGGCTCCTTCAAGGTGTCCCCGCGCGGCGAGCTGCTCGCCCTGTCGATGGAGGTCTTCCCCGACTGTCCCACGCTCGGCTGCACCCGCGAGCGGCTCGATGCCCGGGCCAGGGACAAAGCGAGCGGACGCCTCTACGAGCGGGTTTTCGTACGACACTGGGACCGCTGGAGCGACGGAACGCGCTCGCACCTGTTCACCGCGAGGCTCGGCGCCGAAGGCGCTGCCGCAACGGCAGTGGATGTATCGAAGGGCTTCGACGCGGACATTCCCGGCAAGCCCTTCGGCGGCGATGAGGATTACGCCTTCAGCCCCGACGGCAGCTCGCTGGCGTTCTCGGCGCGCATCGCCGGACGCACGGAGCCGTGGTCGACCAACTTCGACCTCTTCGAGGTGCCGGTCGACGGCGGCCGTGCACCCGTCAATCTCACCGCCGGTAACCCTGCCTGGGACGCGCAGCCGGTGTTTCTCGCCAACGGTGATCTCGCCTGGCTGGCCCAGGACCGGCCGGGATTCGAATCCGACCGCTTCCACATCGTGCTGCGCTCTGCCCGCAGCGGCACGGTGCGCTCGCTCACCGGCGGCTGGGACCGCTCGGTCACGCGTCTCGGCGCGACACCAGACGGCCGCGCGCTGCTCGCGAGCGTCGATGACACCGGGCAGCGGTCGCTGTATCGCGTCGATCCCAAGAGCGGCGTCCCGACCCGGCTCACCACGAGCGGCGCGGTGGAGGACTACAGCGCGACGCGCGAGCGCGTTGTGTTCGCGCGCGCCGACCTGGGCGGACCTGTCGACCTGTACGTCGTACCGCTGCGCGGCGGACGCGAACAGCGTCTCACCGCCTTCAATCGGGACCTGCTCGGGGCGCGGCAGATGAGCGAGTACGAGCAGTTCAGCTTCCAGGGCTGGAACGATGAGACCGTCTACGGCTACGTCGTCAGGCCGTGGGGCTTCGAGGCCGGCAAGCGTTTCCCGGTGGCGTTCGTGGTACACGGCGGTCCCGAGGTGAGCATGCAGAACCTCTGGACCTACCGCTGGAACGCGCAGGTTTTCGCCGGCGGTGGCTACGCGGTGGTCATGATCGACTTTCATGGCTCGCCCGGTTACGGGCAGGCCTTTACCGACTCGATCAGCCGCGACTGGGGCGGCAAGCCGCTCGTAGACCTGCAGAAGGGGCTCGCGGCGGCTGAGCGAAAGTACCCGTGGCTCGATGCGGGGCGCGTGTGCGCGCTGGGCGCCTCCTATGGTGGCTTCATGATGAACTGGATCGAAGGCAAGTGGCCCGACGGCTTCCGCTGCATCGTCAACCACGATGGACTCTTCGACCAGCGCACGATGTACTACTCGACCGAGGAGCTGTGGTTCCCCGAGTGGGAGTTTGGCGGGCCGTACTACCTGAACCCACAGGGCTATGAGCAGTCCAACCCCGCCGACTTCATCGCGCAGTGGCATACACCGATGCTCGTGATTCACGGCGAGAAGGATTTCCGCATCCCCTACACGCAGGGAATCGCCGCATTCACCGCGCTGCAGCGCCGTGGCATCGACAGCAGGCTGCTGGTGTTTCCCGACGAGAACCATTGGGTGCTGAAGCCCGCCAACAGTGTGCTCTGGTACCACACGGTGTTGGGGTGGCTCGACACGCACCTGAAAGACTCACCTCACCAGCCGAGCACTCCGTAGGAGCGGGGGTGCGAGAAGGTTAGCGGGTCTTGCGGAAAGCGTAGTCGCCGATCGTGAGGACGCCGCCGCTGAGTTCCGCCTGGGGCTTTGTGCCGCCGGCGGCGTCGGGACAGATTTTCGGGTCGTGCCTCGCGACGAAGCCCTGGTCCTTGTGTTTCCACAGCAGCTGACAGCCCTCGACCTGTACGTCTTCGACCACGAGGCCGGTGAACAAGTCCTTGTTCTTCTGGCCGTCGCGCCAGCGCAGCGGCTCGACGAACTGGTACTGCGTCTCGACGATGCCGCGCTTCGGGTCGACGTCGAAGGTGAGCATCTTCTGGCTCAAGACCCGGCGTGGGTCGTCTGCGGCCGTCTCCTGGCTGTAGTACACGTAGTGACCGAGCCGCGGCGTGAAGACGTGCGTGATGGTGAGAGCCACCGCGTCGTGCACGGGGTGGGCGCCGCTGCGCAGGTCAGCCTCGGCCTGGGCGGTGTTGTCGTAGGTGCCGGGCAGGACGGCGAGCAGCTGCGTTAGCTCGCCTTGGTGAACCTTCTCCTCGGTCGTGCAGCCGCCGAGCGCGAACAGCGCTGTCGCGAATCCGGCGAGCGTGGCCGCCGCTCTCCGTGTGCGTATCGCGCCCTCAGCCATAGGACGCCCGCCACTGCGCGCGGTATTTGAGCCCCAGATCCATGAGACGTTCGAGCAGCGCGCCATAGGGAGTACCGGCGGCGCGGGCCGACTCGGCGAAATCCTCGGCGCCTTCCAGATTGGGATTGGCGTTTGCCTCGAGCACGTACACCTGGCCTTGCGGGGTCACCCTGAAATCCATGCGAGCATATCCGGACATGCCGAGGGCGCGGTAGATGCGCCGCGAGAGGCGATCGAGCGCCGCCAGCACCGTCGGCGGTAGATCGACGGCGGCATGGGTGGTGATACCGTATTTCGCCTGGTAGCGCTTGTCCCATTTCACCTTGCGCGTGGCGATCGCGGCCAGCGTGTCCGGCATGGAGCCGAATACCATCTCCCACACCGGCAGGCGCGTGAGGCGCTCGTTGCCGAGCAGGCCGACATACAGCTCGCGTCCCTCGATATATTCCTCGACGAGCGCGTCGGACTTCACTTGCTCGTGCACGAAGGTGACACGCTCCTTCAGACGCGCCGCGTCCTCCACCACCGACGCCTGGGCGATGCCGAGCGAGGCATCCTCGACGGTCGACTTCACGAACAACGGGAAGCGGAGCTTGCGCGGCATGTGGAAGCGTGCCCCGCGGCGGAACACCACGAACTGGGGGGTGGCGATGCGGTGGAACGTCAGCAGCTGCTTGCACAGCGACTTGTCGCGTGACAGTAGCAGCCCGCGCGGATTGCAGCCGGTGTAGGGCTGGCGCATGAGCTCGAGGAACGCCACCACGTGCTGGTCGTAAGTGACGATACCGTCGAATTCCTCGAGCAGGTTGAAGACGACGTCGGGCTGCCAGTCGGCGATCGTGCTGCGCAGCTCCGTGAGGCTGTCGAGCACGCCGATGCAGCGTACGTCATGACCGAGCTTGCGCAGCGTCGCGGTGACGTCGTACTCGGTGCGCCACTCCTCGATCTCCTTCTCGCTGTGGCCTTCGAGACTCTCCGGCGGCACCAGGCTCGCGTGCACCACGACGAGCGTGCGCAGTCGTCTCATAGTGGCAGGTGTGGAGTCTCGCCCTGGGAGTACAACCCCGTCAGCCGCTCGAGCATCCAGCGCGAATAGCGCAGCGCATCGCGGCAATTGCCACGTACGTGCAGATTCAGCCGCTCGCTGCGCTCGATGAGCATGCGCAGAATCTGCTCCACGCTGTAGCGCTCGACGCCGAGGGTCCGCGCCACCGTGCCGGTCAGCCGCCGCCGGTGTGCCCGCAGCAGGGCGGCGGCCCGCGTCGCCCCACGGCGTAAGCGCTCGGGTGTGAAAGCGCGCTGCAGCAGCTCATCGGCGAGCCCGCGGCGAATCAGGCGGTTGCGGGCGAGCTTGCGCCGGTAGTGCTGCGCGAGCGTGCGCGGGTTGCGATCGAGCGGCTCGATGCGGATGCGGTTGCGCACCGGGGCGCGCACGCCGCGCACGCTCGCCATGAGGTCATCGACGGCTTTGAGCTTGTGCAGCGCCGGCCAGTCGGCGTAGCTCTTGCGCCACCCGGACGTCGGTGTCAGCCATACCGCGAATGTCTCGGCGAAATCCTCGGTCGGATGGGCCTGCGCGTACCACTCTCCAAGATGATGGACGTAGCGGCGACTGCCGGCACGCGCACGGTAGCGCGCCGGATAAGGGAGCGAGGCCGGTCCGAACACCTCGCGCCAGCGCCGCCGCCGTCTCAGACGGTAGGCGTTGTCGACGGCATGTCCGGCCTCGTGGCGCAGAATGCGCAGCAGTGCTCGCGAGCTGCTCCCCTCGGCCTCGCGCATGACGTGCCGCTCGAGGCGCTCGAGCCGCGGGTGCGCAAGGTAGAACGGTACGGCTATCCCGGGCACGCCATCGGGCGAGAACCACTCCTCCGACAGCCACACGTGTGGGCGCAGCGCAAGCCCGCGCCGCTCGAGATCGGCGTACAGGCGACGCACCTGCCGGGCGATCGGCGAGCGCTCGATCGAGAGCTGCAGATCACAGAAGCGCATCCGCAGCAGCTCCTCGTCCGTCAGACGCACCCAGGGGCGCGGCCTGCGGCGCACGGCGGCGGCCGATCGCGGACGCGAGCGCGCGACGGGTAAAGAGCGGCGTGCGGCGCGTGTCTGGGACATACGGACGGGGCGGATACCGCGCAGGAAACGTGTGTAAAGCGAGCTTAGCCGAAGCGCTCGCGCGCTGTCTCTGACGCGCCGCGTCTTTCTGAGGACGGCGGCTGCCGTGGCAGGCAACCGCGCGCTCAGGCGCCGAGCTCGAGGAGGGCGTGTGCGAGCAGCCGGTCGGCGCAGTCTTCGATCAATTGCTTCTTCATCAGACTGTTGCGCCACGCCGCCGGGATGGCCGCGGCGCTGTAGTGCGCGCCGGCGAGCGCGCCGACCGCTGCGCCCACGACGTCCGAGTTACCGCCGAGATTGGCGGCGGCGAGCACCGCATCGCGGAAATTCTGAGTGCCGGCAAAGACATCGAGCGCCGTAGCGAGCGCCCCCGACGCCGTCTGCGTGGCCGCGGCCGTTGCAGCTCGCGCCGTTGGCTGCCCGGGAGGCACGGCCCGGGCGAGGATCGAGGCTTTGGACTCGCCGCTGAGCGCGGCGTGCAGGCCCTGCGCCAGTGCGCTGCACGCCTCGAGCACCAGTGGCGACTGGCACGTGGTTCGCGCCGCTTCGGCGGCCCGCTCCGCGGCCACCACATCATGGGCGAAGAAATACATCACCACCGGGGTCACTCGCGAGAGTGGCTCCGGGTCGCGTGCCTGCGGGTCGTGTGAGCCGGAAAAGGGCTGCCGGCGCCACCCCGCGACCGCAAGCGCGCGGCTCGTCGCGGCGGTGATGCCGACGCACTGGCCGGTCGCCGAGAGGTAGCCCTCCTGCTGCCAGCGACGGTAGCGCTCGACCTGATCACGGGCGTCGAAGCCCTCGCGCTCGAGCAGGCTCTCGGCGAGGCACAGCGCGATCGCGGTGTCGTCACTCCAGCCGCCGCGCGGCAGATCGAACGGACCGCCGCCGAGGAGGTCCCCGACGGGCGTGAAGCGACCGGGCCGGCCATACTGCGTGGCGGCCGCCACCGCGTCGCCGGTAGCAAGGCCGAGCAGGGCACCGTGGAACCGCTCGCGCAGACCGCGCGCAGCGGAGAGCGTGGCCGGCTCGAACAGCGGGTCACCCTCCGGCGCCGTGTGGGGCATCCATTGCCTCACGTAGTCTGCCTGCGCGGCCGTCTCGGGGACCTCGGGCCAGTCCTTGGCGCGTGCACTTTGCTGCCAGAGCCGGTTGAGCTCCCGCAGCGCCTCCTGGCCGGAGAGCCTCTGCTCCGCGAGGAAGCAGCCCGCCACCATGCCGGTGCGACCGATGCCCGCGCGGCAGTGCAGATACACGGTCCCCTCGGCACGCAGCACCTGGCGCAGGCTGGAGAGGATCTCGACCATCTGCCGGCGGTCGGACGGGACCGCATGGTCGCGGAGGGGTTTGCGCACGTAGACGATTTCGAGAGGCAGACTGGCGTCATACGGAGCGAGCTCACCCGGCTCGGTGAGATCGACGAAGCAGGTGACGCCGCACTGGAGGAGCCGTGACAGACGCTCGCTGGTCAGCTCCGGCGTCAGGCCACCCGGGTGCTCGCCGGCGAGCAGCTTTCCCGGCAGCAGCCAATAGCAGTTGGGCAGCGGAACTACGGGCGGTGCGGCGGCTGGATGCGGGTCCACACCCCGATTCTCTCAGGCCGATGCCGGCAGCGCTGCGAGTGAGTCCTCATCCGCCTCACTCATCGAAGAGACGCGCCTCAAGTCGAGGCCGGCGAAATCGAAGTGCCGTGGATCGCCGAGGTGCTCGGGCTCGAGGTTGCGCAGTGCGCTGGCGATCGACTCGGTGCGCCCCGGAAACTCCCGTTCCCACTGTGCGAGCATGCGTTTCACCGCCACCCGCTGCAGGTTCTCCTGCGACCCGCACAGATTGCAGGGTATGAGCGGGAATGCCCGGCCGCGCGCGTAGCGGGCGATATCGTGTTCGGCGACGTACGCGAGCGGCCGGATGACGATATGGCGACCGTCATCCGAGAGCAGCTTCGGTGCCATGGCTTTGAGACGGCCGCCGAAGAAGAGATTGAGGAACAGTGTCTCGACGATGTCGTCGCGGTGGTGGCCAAGCGCGATCTTGGTAATGCCATTTTCGGCGGCGAAGCGATAAAGCGCGCCACGGCGCAGACGCGAGCACAGCCCACACAGCGTGCGGCCCTCGGGTACAACGCGCGTCACGACGCTGTAGGTATCCTGCTCGATGACGTGGAACGGAACTTCACGGCCGGCGAGATACCGTGGCAGCACGTCGGCAGGGAAGCCGGGCTGCTTCTGATCGAGATTAACCGCCAGCAGCTCGAAGCTCACCGGGGCGCTGCGCTGGAGCGAGAGCATCAGGTCCAGCAGCGTGTAAGAGTCCTTGCCGCCCGAGAGGCACACCATCACGCGATCGCCGGCGGCGATCATGCGGTAATCGGCAATCGCCTTGCCGACTGCGCTGCGCAGCCGCGCGGCGAGGCGCGTCAGGGTACGGGACGGTTTACTCAAGGCTCTTTCAGGCAGCGGCGCTGCTGCTGGCAGTGCTCTCGAGATACTTTGCCTCGACGTAACGCACGAAGGAAGTGGCCGACAGTGGCTTGCCCGTGGCGCTCTTCAGAAGCTCCTGCACTGGCACCTTGGCGCCGAGGCCATGGACGTGGGTGCGCAGCCAGCCGAACAGACCGCCAAACTCTCCGCGGGCGAGCTGCTCGTCGAGAACCGGAAGCTCGGCGCGCAGGCTCTCGTAGAGCTGTGCGGCGATGACCGCCCCGAGCGCGTAGGAGGGGAAATACCCGAACGACCCCACCGCCCAGTGAATGTCCTGCAGGCAGCCTTCCACATCGTTGGCGGGGCGGATGCCAAGGCGCTGCTCCATGCCGGCATTCCAGGCGGCCGGCAGATCGCGCACCGCGAGCTCGCCCGAGAGCAGCTGTTTCTCGAGCTCGTAGCGCAGCATGATGTGCAGCGGATACGTCAGCTCGTCGGCATCGACGCGGATCGGCCCGCGCTGCACGCGCGTCAGGTGGCCGTAGACGTTCTCCACGTCCCACTCGGCTCCGGTGGCGCCGAAGTGCTTCGCGAGCAGCGGCTGCACGTAGCGCACGAACGCCCGGCTGCGGCACACCATCATTTCGATCAGCAGCGACTGGCTCTCCTCGAGCGCCATCCCACGGTCCTGCCCGACCGGCTGGTCGCGCCAGTCCTGCGGCAACCCGAGGTCGTACATCGCGTGCCCGGTCTCGTGCAGCGCGCCGAGGAGTCCCGAGAAGACGTCGTCGGGATCGAATCGCGTGGTGACGCGGATGTCGCCGGGACCTCCCTCGGTAAAGGGGTGCTCGCTCTCATCGAGCCGACCCCGATCGAAGGGGAAACCGACCGCCTTCATGACCTCGACCACGAGTGCGCGCTGCTTCCCGCCCGGGAACTTCCCGGTGAGTGGCAGCAGGATGTGCCCTTCCTGCGCGACGATGGCCTCGCGAATCAGCGAGGGGAGCCGTCGCGAGAGTGCCTTGAACATGGCGTCGATGTCCGCCGTGGTGAGTCCCGGGCTGAACTCGTCCACGAGCGCATCGTAGGGCGCGAGATTGAGCGCCTGGCCGAGGAGCGCCGCCTTGTCGCGCACGAGGTGCACGACTTCCTCGAGGTACGGCGAGAAGGCCTCGAACTTGCCCTGCGCCCGCGCCTCGAGCCAGCGCGACTCGGCGCGTGATGCGGCCTTGGTCAGGCGCGAGACGAGCGTGACCGGGGTGGCGATAGCGTGATCCCGCTGCCGGCGCATCTCCCGCAGATTTGCGATCTGCCAATCCGCGAGGCCCTGGGTGTTCGCCTGGGCGCGGTCGAGGAGGCGCGTGATGCGCGGCGCCGTGAGGAGCGCATGGTGCTCCGTCTCGAGCGCGGCGAGCTGCTCGCCGCGAACGTCGGCGCTGCCTCGGGGCATCATCACCGCGGCGTCCCAGCGCAATAGTGCCAGGGCGCCCTGAAACGCATGGAGGCGCTTGAACTCTTGTTCGAGCTGCTTGTACGGAGAGGCGGACATGGATCTTTTCGAGCGAGGGAACGGGTGTAGTTTACCAGTTCCGCGCATCGTCCGCCGGCGCTATGTGACTAAAATATGATAACTATCAACTACTTATATAATATGACAGTCGTTTGACGCCAATCTGAGCTTGACGCCGCCCATCAAAAGGGGGCGGAAGGGAGGTTATGTCGCCTGGCGAGCGGCGAGCGGCTCATGACCCGCCCGACTGGCCACGGCTCGCGCCTTCGGCCCGTGCAGCGCCTGCCATGCAAGCATGGCGCGCTTTCGGTCGGGGCCCCAGCGGTATCCTCCCAGAGCCCCGTTCTTGCGCAGGACGTTATGACAGGGGATCAGCCAGGCCACAGGATTCGCAGCGACCGCGTTACCGACCGCTCGCGGTGCACTCTCGGCGGCCGCGGCACGTGCCAGCGCCTCATAGGTCGTCGGTCCCGATGCACCGAGCTCGATGAGGCCTTCCCAGACCTTGAGCTGGAAGTTCGTGCCCTTCACGGCGAGCTTCAGCGGCACGGGGTTCGCCTGCGGCGGACCGGCGCAGGCACTCCAGATCCGCTGTGCGAGCTCGCCCGCAGCATCGTCATCGCGCACGGTGCGGGCGTTTGGCCAGCTCGTGCGCAGCGCGGCGATCGCGGCGGCTTCCGCTCCGGCCTCCACGAAGCTCAGGTGGCTCAAGCCCCGCGGCGAGCTCGCGAGCAGC
>DATIZW010000264.1:0-6672 GCA_035516875.1 Steroidobacteraceae bacterium | reverse complement strand
ACCGCGGCCCTCGGCATCCTCGAGCGCTTTGGCATGCGCGTGCTGTCGGCACGCGGGCGAGCAGTGTTGGCACGGGCGGGCGCGGCGGTGGACGAGGCGAGTCAGATGGTGCGGCTCGATGCGGGCCTCGTGACACAATCGCTCGCATCGGTGCCGGCGGAGGTGCAGCTGGTCACGGGCAACCCGGCGCGCGCGTGCCGCGTCGGCGGTCAGCACGTGGTGTTTGCGCCGGTGGCAGGTCCGCCGAGCGTCAGCGATCTCGAGCGCGGCAAGCGCACCGGGACGCTCGCGGACTTTCGCGATTTCGTGCGCCTGTCACAGGCCTTCGACGTGGTGCACGTGCTCGGGCAGATGACCGAGCCGCAGGACGTGCCGGTGGCCGAGCGTCACCTGGAGACGACGCTCGCGCAGCTCACCCTCGGCGACAAGGTTCCTTATTTCTACTGTCGCGGCGATGCGCAGCTCAGCGACTGTTTCGCCATGCTGCGCATCACGCACGGCATCGACGCAGCGACCTTCGAGGCCGCGCCGCGCTGCTACAGCATCTGTAACACCAACTCGCCGCTGCAGCTTGACGTGCCGATGACCGAAGGGATCATCTTCTTCGCGCAGCACGGTCAGCTGATGATCGTCACCCCGTTCACGCTCGCCGGCGCCATGGCGCCGGTGACCATTCCCGGCGCGCTGACGCTGGCGCACGCCGAAGCCCTGTTCGGCATCACGCTCACGCAGATCGTGCGCCCCGGCGCTCCGGTCATGTACGGCAGTTTCACCTCGAACGTCGATATGAGGTCGGGATCGCCGGCGTTCGGCACGCCCGAGTACGCCAAGGCGGCGTTCGGTGCCGGCCAGCTCGCCCGGCATATCGGCGTGCCCTGGCGCTGCTCGAGCGCCACGGCGTCCAACGCGCCGGATGCGCAGGCCGCCTACGAGTCACAGATGAGTCTTTGGGGGGCGCTGCTCGGCGGCTGTCATTTCGTGCTGCATGCCGCCGGCTGGCTGGAAGGCGGGCTGACCGCCTCGTTCGAGAAGTTCATTCTCGATGTTGAGATGCTGCAGATGTTCGCGGAGCTGTTCCAGCCCGTGCCGGCCTCGGCCGAGGAGATCGGCATCGACGCGGTGGCGGAGGTGGGCCCCGGCGGTCATTTCTTCGCCGCCGCTCATACCATGCAGCGCTACCGCGACGCCTTCTATGCACCCCTGGTCTCGGACTGGCGCAATTACGGCGCCTGGCACGACGACGGCGCCCGGACGGCGACCGAGCGAGCCGCGACGGTGTGGCGCGATACGCTCACCGCATTCCAGGCGCCCGTCATGGATGCGGCCGTGCACGAAGCACTGAACGCGTTCGTCGAGCGGCGCCGCGGCGAGGGGGGTGCCGCGCCGGTCTCCTGACGGCGGACCGCCGGAGCGCAGCCCCGCCACCGGCCGAACGAATGCGCCGCACGACCCTCGCGCCCCGCGGCGCTGGTGCGAGCCCGCAACGGTTGCGCAATAATCCGCCCACCCCGCGCCAACCCATCGCGATCCCAACAAGAGCAAAGTGAACTGGCAAAGCGCACTCTTCGTAACCTCCGCGCCAGGCTGGTCGATCCTGGTGCGCCTCCTCGTCGGTGTCGTCGTATTCGTGCCGGAGGGAATCCAGAAGCTGCTGTTCCCGGCAATTCTCGGTGCCGGGCGCTTTGCGCACATCGGCATACCGTACCCGGACCTCATGGGCCCGCTCGTCGGTGTCCTGGAGATCGTCTGTGGGGCGCTGATCGCGGTCGGGCTCGGCACCCGGGTCGCCACCCTCCCGCTCATCGCCGTCATGGTGGTGGCGATCGTCTCGACCAAGATACCGGTTCTGCTCGGCCACGACTTGTGGATATTCCATCGGCCGCAGCTGCCCCGGTACGGCTTCGGGAGCATGCTGCACGAAGCGCGCCTCGATTTCTCCATGCTGCTCGGACTGCTGTATCTGTTGATCGTCGGCGCAGGCGCCTGGTCGCTCGATGCCAGGCTCGGCCGAGCCAGCCTGCGCACGCGGGTTAGCTCATGAGCGGGCCGTGGGTATTCCCGGCCTCGGCAGTGACGTTGTGGCTCTGCGCCTGGTTAGGTGCCCGAGTACTCGCCCCCCGGCTGTCCGCGGACCAGCGGACACGCGAGGACTTCAATCTGGTGCTCGCCGCCTCGCTGACGCTCCTCGGGCTCATCATCGGTTTCACTTTCTCGATGGCGAGCAATCGCTACGATCAGCGCAAGAGCTACGAGTCGGTCGAGGCCAATGCGATCGGCACGGAATATCTGCGTGCCGGCCTGCTGCCCGCGCCCGATGCAGCAAAGGTGCGGCGGCTGCTGAAACACTACGTCGATGAGCGCATTCTCTTCTACAGCATTCGTGACCGACGGCGCCTGCCCGAGCTCAGCACGCAGACCAGCGAGACACAGGCACAGCTGTGGTCCGCAGTAGAGGCCGCGACTGCCGCGCAGCCAAATGCGGTTACCGTACTGGTCGCTGCGGGGATGAACAACGTGCTCGACTCCGAGGGTTACACGCAGGCAGCCTGGTGGAATCGCCTCCCCGTGGAGGCCTGGGTGCTGATGGTGCTGATCGCGATGCTCGGCAACGTGATGGTCGGCGTCACCTTCGGCAGGGCCCAGGGGCGCGGTGCGTTGCTCATAATCCTGCCGATCCTCGTTTCGATTGCGTTCTTTCTCATCGCCGACATCGAAAGTCCGCGCAGCGGCGTCATCCACGTGGCGCCGCAGAACCTGCTGGCACTGCTCGCGTCGATGCAATAGCCGTCGACTGCACGTTGTGAATGACGCTGTTTGCGACACTGGTCGGCACTTCGCAACGCGTGGGCGCGACCCCGGCACGCCTCGCCAAGACCCGCGCCCTCGCCGAGCTCCTCGCGTCGCTCGAGCCCGAAGAGATCGAGATCGCCGCACTTTATCTCTCGGGAGAGCTCCCGCAGGGGCGCATCGGCGTCGGTTACGCGACGTTGCAGAAAGCGGCCACGACACCCGCCGCCCACGACGCGACGCTGACGATCGTTGAGGTGGACCGGTGGCTCGGGACGCTCGCGGCCACGCGCGGCCCAGGCTCCACGCCGCGCCGTGCGCAGCTCCTGGCAGAGCTGTTCGCGCTCACCCGCGCCGATGAGCAGGCCTTCCTCGTGCGTCTCCTCGCGGGAGAGCTGCGCCAGGGGGCCCTCGGCGGGATCATGGTCGAGGCGATCGCCGCAGCGGCCCGCGTACCGGTTGCGCAAGTGCGGCGCGCGATGATGTACGCCCACACGCCGGGAGCGGTGGCGCGGGCGGCACTGCTCGAGGGCGGCGGCGCGCTCGGCAGATTTCAGCTCGAGCTCTTCTCGCCGATCTCGCCCATGCTGGCGCAAACGGCTGCCGACGTGGGAGATGCGCTGCGTCAGCTGCACGGCGAGGCGGTGTTCGAGTGGAAGCTCGACGGCGCGCGGATCCAGGTGCACAAGCAGGCTGCGGAGGTCCGCATCTATACCCGCGCGCTCAATGAAGTGACCGGCGCGGTGCCCGAAATCGTCGACCTGGTGCGCAGCTTCCCCGCGCGCGCGCTGGTGCTCGACGGCGAGGCGATCACCCTCGACGCAGCCGACCGCCCGCACCCGTTCCAGATCACGATGCGCCGCTTCGGCCGCAAGCTCAATGTCGAGGCGCTGCGCACCGGGTTGCCGATACGCGCCTTCTTCTTCGATTGCCTGCGCCTCGAGGAGCAGAGCCTGGCCGATCGCTCGACGCGCGAGCGCTTGCAGGCACTCACGGCCGCCGTGCCGCCCTTCGCGCGGACCCCACGGCTCGTCACCGCCGAGGAAGCGGCGGCACGCGCCTTCTACGACTTCGCCCTCGCCGCAGGCCATGAGGGCCTCATGGCGAAGTCGCTCGATGCTCCCTACGAAGCCGGCAACCGCGGCGCGAGCTGGCTGAAGATCAAACGCGCGCACACGCTCGATCTGGTGGTGCTCGCCGCCGAGTGGGGTCACGGCCGCCGCAGCGGCAAGCTGTCCAACCTGCACCTCGGTGCCCGTGATCCGGCGACCGGCGAGTACGTCATGCTGGGCAAGACCTTCAAAGGCCTCACCGACGCCATGCTCGAGTGGCAGACGCGCGAGTTCCTGGCGCGCGAGACGCACCGGGACCGCTGGACCGTGTACTTGAGGCCTGAGCTCGTCGTCGAGGTCGCCTTCAGCGATCTGCAGGCGAGCCGCCGTTACCCGGGCGGTCTCGCGCTGCGGCTGGCGCGGGTGAAGCGCTACCGGGATGACAAGCGTGCCGAAGAGGCGGACACGATGGAGTCGGTACGCAGGATCTACGCTGCGCAGAGCGGCCACTCGCAGCACTAGTGCGGCAGCCGGGGCCGGGTTAGCCTTGGGTGATGAGGAGCACATGTCGCCCGAGCCGCAGCCGCTGAGCACGGAAAGCTGCGACGTCGTGGTGATCGGCGGCGGCCCTGCCGGCAGCACCGCCGCCGCACTGCTGGCGCGCCGCGGCCACAAGGTGATCGCGCTCGAGAAGGCGCGCCACCCACGGTTTCACATCGGCGAGTCGCTCCTGCCGATGAACCTGCCGCTCTTCGAGCGGCTCGGCGTGCTGGAGAAGGTGCGCGCGCTCGGCGTCTACAAGCCGGGGGCGGATTTCGAGGCCGACAACGAGCGCGGCTACAACACGTTCGCTTTCGCCCGCGCGCTCGGCAAGAGCCCGCCGCACGCCTACCAGGTCTGGCGACAGGACTTCGACCAGATGCTGTTCGGGCATGCGCGCGCGTGCGGAGCGGACACGCGTGAAGGTCACGAGGTACTGCGCATCGAGCAGCAGGGTCCACGCGACACGCGCGTCGAGGTGCGCACCGATGACGGGCGCAGCTACCTGGTGCAGGCCCGTTACCTGGTCGATGCCAGTGGCCGCGATGCCTTTGTCTCGGCCAGGAAGAAACTGCGGCGCAAGAACCTGCAGCACCAGAGCGCGGCGATCTTCGGGCACTTCCGCGGGGCACAGACACGCAGCGGCGAGGATGCCGGCAACATCAGCATGTACCGCTTCGAGCACGGCTGGATGTGGATGATCCCGCTACCCGCGGGCGTCATGAGTATCGGCGCCGTCTGCCGCCCGGAGTATCTCAAGCAGCGCCGCGGCCGCACGGTCGAGTTCCTGCTCGAGACGCTGCAGCGCAATCCGCTGCTGTGGCAGCGCGTCGAGCGTGCCGAGCTGATCGGCAACGAAGTGCGCGTCACCGGCAACTACTCGTACGACTCGAAGTGCATGGGCGGTGCCGGCTGGGTGCTGGTGGGCGACGCCTTCGCCTTCATCGACCCGGTGTTCTCCTCCGGGGTATACCTGGCGATGAGCGGCGCAGAGCAGGCGGCGACGATGGTCGATACGGCGTTGCGTGAGCCGGCGCGCGAGATGGCGCTGCTGCGCAGGCTGGAGAAGCGTCAGCGCGCCGGCATGCGCCGCTTCTCCTTCTTCATCTACCGCTTCAATGGCCCGGCGATCACCGAGCTGTTCAGCCACCCGAATAACCGCTGGCAACTCGAGCAGGGTGTGATCTCGATGCTCGCCGGAGATCTGTTCGACACGCCGGGCGTGCTGTGGCGGCTGCGCCTCTTCAAGCTGGTCTATGCGGCGATGTGCCTGCGTTACTGGCGGCGCTGGCGCGCCGAGCATCGCTACCGCCTGGCCCAGGCGCGTTCAGAGTTCACCGGCGGGAACACGCCTCTCGACCACCTCTGAGGTGCACGGGATGGCTGCCCGCCGTCGGCACGACCGGATGAGCCGCGCAGGTGCGTCATGCACACCATGAAGGGCGGATGCCACTGCGGCAACCTGCGGGTCGCGGCAAATCTGACCGCCCGGCCCGCTGCCTATCGCCCGCGCGCGTGCGACTGCGATTTCTGCCGCAAGCACGCCGCCGCCTACGTGTCTGATCCGCAGGGGTCGCTCCTCATCCGCGTTGGCGACGAACGCGCCGTTGCGCGTTATCGCCAGGGGAACGGCCTTGCCGAGATGCTGCTGTGCGCGAACTGCGGGATACTGATTGGCGCGCTATATGAGGACGAGCGAGCACTATACGGCGTGGTGAACGCGAAGGTCCTCGACGGTTGGCAAGACTTCGGCGCCGCGCAGCTCGTGTCACCGAAGACGCTGTCAGGGGAGCAAAAGGTGAGTCGCTGGCTGGGGATCTGGTTCTCCAACGTCACTATCGCTAACCTCCCCTCCTGACACATATCGTCGGGGAGGCGAATCAATGAGAACAAGCTGGGTTTTGCTGACGATCGGCGCACTGGCGGCGGGTGTGGCGGCGGGTGATCCGCCGAAGCCCCTGCACCTGGTCGAGACGGTCGAGATCAAGGCACCTGTGGACAAAGTCTGGGCAGCGGTGAAGGATTTCGATGCGCTGCCCAAGTGGCACCCGGCCTTCGCGGGCGATGAGCTGGTCTCCGGAAGCAACGGCAGGGTGGGAAGCGTGAGGAAGCTCACCATCAAGGACGGACCGGTGATCGTCGAGCAGCTCATCGCCTACAGCGATGCCAGCCATTCCTACCGCTACCGCATCATCGACTCGCCGCTGCCGATCGCGGACTATTCCTCGATCGTGTCGGTGCGGGCCGGCAAGGCGGGCATGACGGAGGTAGCGTGGAGTGGCACCTGGAAGCG
>DATIZW010000263.1:0-10741 GCA_035516875.1 Steroidobacteraceae bacterium | reverse complement strand
GGCGAAAAGTGGTACTAAACCGCCGCCCAGGGAGCAATCGGGTGTGGCCAGCGCATGAGCTCGCGGGATCGAGACACCTGCCGTTACGCGCGCGTCGCCGTCGCGAGTGTCGCCGTCATTGTGGCGAGCGCCGCGTGCGTGAAAACCAACCCCGATCAGGGCTTCAGCGGCACCGCCACGCTGACGTGGACACCGATCAAGACCGACACCAGGGGTAACGTGCTGAAGGACCTGGCGGGCTACAAGGTCCGTTATGGAACATCCCCGCAGGAGCTGTACACCGTGGTGGTGCTCAAGGATCCCGCGCAGACCACCTATGTCGTCAGGGACCTGTATCCGGGCACCTGGTACTTCACGGTCAGCGCGTACACGCGAAGTAACGTCGAAAGCGCCCCGTCCGGCATTGGCAGCAAGACAATCAAATGACCACCGGGCTGCCGGCCGCCGGCGAGGCCCGCCGTTCTCCCGTCCGCAACGCGGCGCTGGCTCGGCCAGCGTCGAGCGCAGGGAGTGATCAGGCGCGCCGCCAGGTCGTCGCCCCGCCCGGCTTGTCTTCGAGAATCACTCCGCGTGAGGCGAGCTCGTCGCGGATGCGGTCGGATTCCGTCCAGTCCCTGGCGCGTCGCGCCGCCGCACGCGCTGCGATGCGTGCCTCGATCTCGGCATCGGTCAGCACCGCGCCGATGGCGTCGCCACCGCCGCCGCCCGCAAGTGCCACCGGCTTGACGAGCCGGAACCACTCCGCCGGTGGCACGGCGAGCAGCCCCAGCACGCCGCCGAGCGCCGTGAGCTCCGCCGCCAGCGCCGCTGCGCGTTGCGCATCACCGGCATCGCGCGCGGTATTCACTTCGCGTGCGAGAGTCTGCAACACGGCAAGCGCCTCAGGCGTGTTGAAATCATCGTCCATGCTCTTGAGGAAGCGCGCCGTGTGCGCCCCTGCCACGGGCGCCACGGGCGGCAGGTCACGCAGTGCCGTGTACAGCCGCCCGAGCCCGGCATCCGCCTGCTCGAGCTGCTCGGGGGCATAGTTGATCGGGCCGCGGTAGTGACTCGAGAGCACGAAGAAGCGCAGCACCTCCGGATGACGCAGTAGCGGCAACACCTCGCGCAGGGTGAAAAAGTTACCCAGCGACTTCGACATCTTCTCGTCGTCGACATTGACGAAGCCGTTGTGCATCCACAGGTTGACGAAGGTATCGCCGCTCGCGGCGCAGGACTGCGCGATCTCGTTCTCGTGATGCGGAAACTTGAGGTCGAGGCCACCGCCGTGCAGGTCGAAATGCGTGCCGAGCAACGCCGTCGACATGGCCGAGCATTCGATGTGCCAGCCGGGCCTGCCGCGGCCCCACGGCGACTCCCAGGCCGGCTCCCCGGGCTTGGCGTGCTTCCATAACACGAAGTCGAGGGGGTCGCGCTTGGCCTCGTCCACCTCCACCCGCGCCCCGGCACGCAGATCCGCGAGGCGCTTGCCGGAGAGCCGCCCATAGGCGGGGAAGCGCTCCACCGAATACATGACGTCCCCGCTCGTGGCGACGTAGGCGTAGCCGCCCTCGAGCAGCTGCCTCACCATGGCGATGATCTGCGGCACGTACTGCGTCGCGCGCGGCTCGTGATCGGGGCGGGCGACGCCGAGGCGCGCGCAATCCTCGTTCATCGCGGCGATGAAGCGCTCGGTGAGCGCGCCGATCGGCTCACCGCTCTCCGCGGCGCGGCGGATGATCTTGTCGTCGATGTCGGTGATGTTGCGCACGTAGGTGAGGCGATAGCCGCGGTGGCGCAGGTAGCGGGTCACCATGTCGAACACCAGCAGCATGCGCGCGTGGCCGATGTGCACGTAGTCGTACACGGTGAGGCCGCACACATACATGCGCAGCTCCCCCGGCGTGATCGGTCGCAGCTCCTGCTTCGTGCCGCTGAGGGAATTGTGGATGCGGATCATGCGAAGCGCGCCAACCGCTCGCGCGCCGTGCCGGCCGGCATCGCCTTGAGCAGCGGTGCGAGCTCGGGGCCGTGCGCGCGCCCGGTAAGCGCCACGCGCAGCGGCATGTAGAGCTCGGCGCCCCGCCGGCCGGTGGCGGCGCGCACCGCACCGGCGATCGCGGGCAGGTCGTTGCCGTCACGGGCGGCGGCCGCGGCCGCGGCGGAGAAGTAGGCGCTGCCCGCCTGGCGCACCACTTCCTCGGCGGCGGGCTCGAGCGGCGGTGGTCCGCCGAACACAATATCGACCCAGGGACGCGCGTCCTCGGGCAGTACCAGATTCGGCAGGACCGCACTGACGAAGTCGCCCGCGGCGCGCTCCTCCAGCCCGGGCGGCAGCAGCGGCGCGAGCCAGGCGCGTGCCGCTGCCGCGGACAGGTGATGCGCGGCGTCCTTCTGCCAGACGTTGAGCTGCGCCTCGTCGAAGCGGGCCGGGGCGCGCCCGAGGTGCGTCGGGTCGAATGCCTGTGCCATCTCCGCGAGGCTGAGCAGCCCATGGAGTGGCGTCGAGTGCCCGAGGCGAAACAAGTGATTGATCAGGGCCGCCGGCAGGTAGCCCCGCTCGCGGTACTCACGCACGCTCATCGCGCCGTGACGCTTGGAGAGCGGCGCGCCGTCGGCGCCGACGACGAGCGCCACATGCCCGTACGCCGGGGCTGGCAAGGCGAGCGCAGCGAGGATCAGCAACTGGCGCGGTGTGTTGGCGAGGTGGTCCTCACCGCGCAGCGTGAGCGTCACGCCCATGCGCGCATCGTCCACCGCGTTCGAGAAAAAAAACGCCGCCGAGCCGTCGGCGCGCCGCACGACGAAGTCACCGATGTCGTCCGTGGCAAAGCTCTGCAGGCCGTGCACGAAGTCGACGAAGGTGACGCGCTCGCCCGCCGGCACGCGAAAGCGCAGCGTCGCGGCAGCGCCCGCGCCGGCGCGCCGGGCGCGCTCATCGGCGCTCAGGTTGCGGCAGGTGCCGGCATAGCGCGGCGGCCTGCCCGCGGCCAGCTGGGCACGGCGTGACAGCTCGAGCTCCAGCGGCGTACAGAAGCACGGGTACACGGCGCCCCTGGCTGCGAGCTCGGCATAGTAATGCGCGTACAGCGCGCCGCGCTGCGACTGGCGGTAGGGGCCGCGCTCGTCCTCGCGATCGGGGCCGGCGTCCCAGTCGATGCCGAGCCAGTGCAGGTCCGCCATGAGCGCCGCGATGTGCGCTTCGAGGCTGCGCTCGCTGTCGGTGTCTTCGATACGCAGCAGGAAGCGCCCGCCAGCGTGCCGGGCCAGCAGCTGACTGAACAGCGCAGTGCGCGCGTTTCCCAGATGCAGCTCGCCGCTCGGGCTCGGGGCGAAGCGTGTGACCCGCAGCTCGCCGGGTGAAGTGGCCGTCGCGCTCATGACACCATGTTACGGTAAAGAAGCGAGGCTCAACAAAGCGCCGCGCTGCGCCGCGCTGCTATAGAATTCGGCGCCGGCGTACCCCGCAGCCCTTTGCCCAGACGGAGGATCGATGCTCTTCAAGCCCCGGACCCGGATCGCCCTGCTCGCGGGCGCGCTGCTCTGCGGACTGCTGGCCGGCGCCGCGACGGCCGCCGAGGAGCAGCCCACCCAGGTGAAAGTGACCACCAATATGGGCGACTTCGTCATCGAGCTGCGCAGCGACCGTGCGCCGATCACCGTGGCCAACTTCCTGCGTTACGTGCGCGAGGGCTTCTACACCAACACCCTGCTCCACCGCGTGATCGCGAACTTCGTCATTCAGGGCGGTGGCCACGACGCCACGACCCTACAGCTCAAGCCGACACACGAGAGCGTGTTCAACGAGTCGGGCAACGGGCTGCAGAACAAGCGCGGCACGGTCGGCATGGCGCGCGCCGACCCGCCGCATTCGGGCAACGCGCAGTTCTACGTGAACCTGGTCGACAACCCCGACCTGGATCCGGTTCCGACCCGCTGGGGCTACACGGTGTTCGGCCGCGTCGTGCAGGGCATGGACGTCATCGACCGTATCGGCGAGACGCCTACCGGCGCGACCGGGCCGTTCAAGAGCGATGCGCCGCTCAAGCCCGTGATCATCCAGAAGATGGAGATCATCTCGGGCGCCGGAGCCGCGAGCGCCGCCCCGGTGACCCCGGTCACGCCGCCGCCGCAGAACACCATCTTGTCGCCGAAGTGAGCCGATGGCGCGACTGTTCGTCTCGGACGTGCACCTGCACGCGGGCGCGCCGCAGGCGATCGAACAGTTCCTCGACTTCCTGCGCACGCAGGCCTCCACCGCCGAGGCGCTCTACATCCTCGGCGACCTGTTCGAAGCGTGGGTCGGCGACGACGACCGCGAGCCCGCCAACGAGCGCGTCTGCCGCGCGCTGCGCGCGCTGAGCGCGGGCGGAGTCGCCTGCTTCGCGCTGCACGGTAACCGCGACTTCCTCCTGGGACCGGGCTTCTGCGCGCGCAGCGGCTGTCGCCTGCTGAGCGACCCGGTGATCGCGCAGCTCGACGGCGAGCGGGTGCTCATCACTCACGGGGACGCGTTGTGCACCGACGATCACTCGTATCAGGAGCTGCGCAGCATCGTGCGCGAGCCGGCCTGGCAGCGACGCTTCCTCGCCCTGCCGCGCGCGCATCGCGAGCTGCTCGCGGACGAGGCGCGCGCCGGCAGCCGCCGCCACACCTCCCGTACCGTCCCCTACATCATGGACACCAATGCCGCGGCGGTGACAGCGGCGTTTCGCGCAGCGCGCGTGCGCCGCATGATTCATGGTCATACCCACCGCCCCGCGGTCCACGATCTCGAGATCGACGGCGAGCGCGCGCAGCGGATCGTGCTCGGCGCATGGTACGAGCAGGGCAGCTACCTGTACTGGGAGCGCGGAGATTGCCAGCTGCGCGCGCTGCCGCGCTAGGTGCTCTCTGCCGCTCGCGCCGACAGAAGCGGGGGAGGCTTCTGCCGGCGCGCGGGCAACGCCGGTCAGTTCTGCGCGGGGGGCGCGCTCGAGGTGCTGGGACCGCCGTGGCCGAAGTGGTGGTGGCCGTGCATGGCCTGCTGGATGATCTGGAACTTCTTCAGCTGCGTGGCCGACAGCACCGGCTGCAGCTTCTGCAGCGTCTCCTGCTGGATCTGCTGGTGCAGGGCCTTCATCTGCTGCCAGTCGGGCTTGGTGCCCGAGGCCTTCGCCTGCTCGAAGCTCTCTTTCATCTTCGCGTGCTCTTGCTGCAGGACGGCCTGCACCTGCGCCTTCTGCGCGTCGCTGAGATCCAACAGCGTCGCGAGGTCGTCCATGTGACTCGTGGCGGCCGCTGGCGCCGGCGGCGGCGTCTCGGCGAACACGGCACCCGCACACATGAGCGCCGCTACCGCCACTATGCTGGCTTTCATCGAAGTGTCTCCTTGTGGGCCTGTCCGGGCCCGCGTTGCGAGCATCTAAGCTAACGGTCCGGGTGGGACGCCCGCCGTGAACAATCGTGAGGGACTGTGAAGGCGGCGTGCGACGCGGCGAGGGCCGCGCGCGGCAGGCGGTTAGTTATGTCAGTGACGCCGCGGCAGGCGCAGCAGCGCCTCGAGGCCCCCGGCGGCCAGGTTGGCGAGGCTGAGCGAGCCGCCGTGCGCCTGGGCGATGTCCCGGGCAATCGATAAGCCGAGGCCGGTGCCGCCGCTGTCGCGGTTGCGCGATGACTCGAGGCGGTAGAACGGCTCGAAAACGCGCTCGAGCTCATCTTCCGGGATCCCGGGCCCGTGGTCGCGTACGCGGATGATGAGCTCGGCGCCGTCCTCCACTTCGATGTCCGCGCGCGCTCCGAACTTTATGGCGTTGGCGACGAGGTTGGTGAGGCAGCGCTTGAGGGCCTGCGGCTTGCCGACCAGGGGCTGCAGTGCCTGTCCACTCAGTGTCACCACGGCACCCATGTCGGTGAACTCGGTGCGGATCTGCGCGAGCAGCGCGTTGACATCGAGCGGTGCCGCCGGTTCCCCGTCGTCGAGACCGCGAAACAGCGACAAGGCCTCGCGCACCATGCTCTCCATCTCATCGAGCTCACGGCCGATGCGCGCCTGGAGCGAGGGGTTGTCGAGGGTCTCCACCTGCAACCGCAGCCGCGTAAGCGGCGTCTTCAGATCGTGCGACATGGCGGCGAGCACACGAGTGCGGCTGTCGAGATAGCGATGCAGGCGATCCTGCATGGTATTGAAGGCGCGTGCTGCGTCGCGCAGCTCGCGCGCGCCGCGCTCTTCGAGCTGCGCCGGGCGCAGCTCGCGGCCGACGCTGTCGGCGGCACGTGCCAGGTCCGACAGCGGCCGGGTGATGTTGCGCGCCGCGGCGTACAGCACGATCACCAGCAGCAGCACCAGCAGGGTCAGGTTGATGAGCAGGTTGCGCGGCAGCGGCGCCCCGCCGGGCATGCGCGTCAGACGGTAGATCACACCGTCGCCATCGGCAAAGCGCACGCTGACGTCGTAGCGGCGCGCCGCAGCCTGGTGGGCCGCCAGCTCGTGCGCCTCGTAGAACGGCGCCGATATCGGGATCGCCGGCGGCGGCGGCTCCGGGGTCGGGCCGATTTCGACCGTGTAGGCCGGCCCGAGCGCGGCGCGCAGCTGCTCCTTCAGCGCCTGCTCGAAATCCGACAGCAGCGGCAGCCGTACGAAGCTGCGCTGCGGCGGCCGTGGGTCCGCACCGCGAACGTCCGGCGGCGGGTGCGGCATATGCACGTGGCCGCGGGGTGCGGACAGTTCGCTGACCGTCTCGAGGCGCTCGGCGGCGCTCAACGGCTGCAGCATTTGCGTCGTCTCGACGATGCGGCGCGTCCACTCGCGCACGCTACTCTGCAGCACGAAGCGCTCGCGCTCCTGAGCGATGAGCAGCAGCGCCGCCGCCTGTGCGAGCAGCACGGCCGCCACCGAAGCAGCGAGCAGCCGGACGAACAGCGATTGCGGCCACAGCGACAGGCGCATGCGCGGCGCGGCGCCTCAGTCCGTTACGACATTGACGCCGATGACGTATCCCTCGCCGTACACGGTCTTGATGATCTGTGGGGCACGGGCATCGTCGCCGAGGATCTGGCGCAGCCGGCTGACGCGCACGTCGATGCTGCGGTCGAAGGGATCGGCATCGCGCCCGCGCAGCAGCTCGGTGAGCTGGGCGCGCGTCAGCACGCGGTTCGCCGACCCCAGCAGCACGGCGAGCAGGCGGTACTCCGCACCGCTCAGAGCGACCTCCTTGCCGGCGGCATCGGTGAGCGTGCGGGTGATGGTGTCGAGCCGCCAGCCGCCGAAGGCGAAGCCACGCACGCTCTCGGGACTCGGGTCGCGCGGTGCATGGGCCGAGCGGCGCAGGATCGCCCTGATGCGCCCGAGCAGCTCGCGCGGGTTGAAGGGCTTGGCGACGTAGTCGTCCGCTCCGAGCTCGAGCCCGACGATGCGGTCGACGTCCTCACCGCGCGCGGTCAGCATGAGGATCGGCACTTGCGAGCGGCCGCGCAGCTCGCGGCACAACGCCAGACCGTCCTCCCCCGGGAGCATCAGGTCGAGTACCAGCAGATCGACGTGCGAGCGCTCGAGTACGCGCCGCATCTCCTTGCCGTCGGCGACTGCGGTGGTACGGAAGTCGTGCTTCTCCAGGTACTGCGCGAGCAGCCCACGGATCTCACGGTCGTCATCGACGATCAGCAGGTGCGGTCGGTCGCTCATCGTGCCTCGCCTCTCAAGCGTGAGGATACCGAGGCCAAATGACCGCTGGCGGGAAAATTGGTGCCGCGGCTCACCCTAACCTGACCTAAGGTTGCGTCGGCGGGTTGTAAGCAACTGTTAGGCTGACGCCGCGGCCCGCAGGCGGCGGCCTCTCACCCGCGCTCCCGACGGCGACCGCGCTCACGACTCAGGCTGCAGGGGGCCGGAGTGAAAACGCAGCGTGCGGTCGGGAGCCGTCGCGAGCCATGCCTCCCGCTCGGCGAGTGCCGTCAGCCGTGCGCGCCATTCCCCCGGCGCGGCGCTGCATGCGAAGCCGAGGTAGAGCGCAAAGTGGCGTCCCTCCGCGCTCATCAGCTCCGCGTACAGCCGCGCGAGCGGCGCAGGCAGGCGCGGTCCCACGAGCGCGAAGCGCTCTGCCGAGCGCGCCTCGATCAATGCGCTCATCAGCAGCAGGTCGACTTTGCGGCCCGGGTCGGCGCTGCGCAGCGCGCCGCGCAGCTGCTGCGCGTAACGCCCCGGGCGCTGCCGCGCGAACGCTATACCGAGCGTGTTCATCGCACGCACCACCCGCTCGAAGTGCCGGAGTTCCTCGCGTGCCACGCGAGAGAGCGCCAGGGTGAGCGCGCGGTCCTCCGGATAGGTGAACATCAGCGCCAGGGCCGTGGAGGCTGCCTTTTTCTCGCAGTTGGCGTGATCGAGCAGCAGCTGCGGCCACGAGCGCACCGCCTGCTCGACCCAGGCCGGGGGCGTCGGCGCCCGCAGGATCGACGCCGCGGTCTGCACGGAATCCAGCGACGCGAGGCCGCTCACGACTGCGCGCCGCGGGCGAGCCAGCCCGCGAGCGTCTCCTCGAGTGCATCGCCCGCCTGCCCGGCATCGGCAAAGCGCTCCGCCGGCACCTTGGCCAGCAGCCGCTCGAGCACCGGCTGTACCGCGGCGAACTGCGCCGGCAGCCGTGGCACCGGCTCCTTGCGGTGCTTGTAGACGATCGCCATCGGGTTCTCGGCGCGGTAGGGCTTCTCCCCGACCAGCATCTCGAAAAGAATGACTCCGAGGCTGTAGAGATCGCTGCGGGCATCGAGCGGCTCGGCGTGCCCCTGTTCGGGGCTCATGTAGTGCGGAGTGCCGAAGATGGTACCGGTGTCGGTAACGTCGAGCGCCAGTGCGGCATCCTTGGACAGCCCGAAATCGATGAGCGCGACGCTGCCGTCCTCGCGCAGCATGACATTCCCGGGCTTCAAATCCCGGTGCAGCACGCCGGCGGCGTGCACCGTGGCGAGCGCGCGCGCGATGGCGACCGCGAGGCGCAGCGCCTCGCGCGGGGCGAGGGCGGCGCCGCGCATGCGGCGCCGCAGGTCCCCGAGCGCGAAGTATTCCATGACCAGCCAGGCATGCTCGTCGCTGACACCCAGGTCATAGAGGCGCACCACCGCCGCACTGTCGATGCGCTGGGCGATCTCGTACTCCTGGAGGAAGCGGCGGAAGGCGTCCACCGGCTGCTCCTCATCCTGGCGGTCGCGGGCGACCTTGAGCGCCACCAACGCACCGACGCGCTCGCTCTCGGCGACGTACAGGTCGCTGCTCACGCCGGCCGAGAGGCGGCGGATGCAGCGGTAGCCGCGGATGAACGCGTCACCGAAGCGCTGCGTCTCGCGGCCCGCGTGGCTGCTGCGCCAGATGGCGCGGGCGTGCGCCTGGCGGCGCTCCGCGGCGGCCAGCACGTGCGCGAACGCCTCGCAATCGAGATCCGCAGGGCTCACCGTGAACGCACCGAGCGCGGCGGCATCGCGCGCCACGGTGGCGTCGGCCCCCTGACACAGGAGCACGATGGGCGCGAATCCGGCGCGGCCGGCAAGCTCGCGCGCCCACGTGAGTCCGCGGCCGCCCGCCCACTGGTCCGCGAGCAGCACCGCATCGAACCCCTGCGCGAGGAACTCGCGGGCCAGTGTGCCCTGCGTCACCGGGCTGTGCACCACCAGCTGCGCATGCGGGCGCCAGGAGGCGAGCCGCTCGCGGATGTGCGCGCAGCGCTGCGCGTCGGCTTCGATCAACAGCAGGCGCATCGGTCGAATTACAGCACGCGTTGCCCGCGGGCGTCATGACGCTGCGCAAGAAGCTGCGCCTCCTCGCCCGACAGCTTGAGGCCGATCACCAGATCACCGACGTTGGTGCCGGTCGGCCCGGTGTGAATGAGGTCGCCGCTCGCAGCCAGTGCCCGCGCGGAGTCCGCCTGCTCGAGGCAGCGGTCGGCGTCGAGCTCGGCAAGCGCGATGCGCGCGCAGGTCTCGGCGTCGACCAGTGCACCGGCGTCCGCGGTCACGCCGTCGGAGCCGTCGGTGCCCGCGGCGAGCAGCAGCAGATCGGCGTGGCCGGCGATCAGCCGCGCCGCGGCGAGCGCCAGGTGTTGGTTGCGGCCGCCGTGGCCCGGGTGCGGGGGCAGTTGTACGGTCGATTCCCCGCCCCACACGCACAGCTGCGCCGGCGACAACCGCAGCTCGTGTGCGAAACGCGCCGCCAGCCGTGCGGCATTGTCGGCGAAGCGCCCTGGCGGCGCGTGTACCGTGAGGCCCGCCTCGCGGGCACGCGCGGCGACCGCCGCTACGGCGTGATCGACGCTCGCCACCACCGTCCGCTGCACGTGATCATCGCCGCTGCTGGAGGGCCCCATGAGACCGGAGCCGATCACCCGCGGGTCATCGTGCGGCACGTCCGAAACGAACAGCGCGCGTGCCGCGCGCCCGCGCAGCCGCGCTGCAAGCCGGCCGCCCTTGATGCGCGACAGCGCCGCGCGGCGCGCGTTGAATTCGCCGATGCCGATGTCGGCTGCCAGTGCCCGCCGCGTGAGCGCTTCGAGATCCTCGAGCGTGGCGGGCGGCTCGAGCACCTCCACCAGCGCCGACGAGCCGCCCGAGATGAGGAACAGCGGATGCGCGGCGGGTGGCAGCGCGTCCACCCAGGCGAGCAGCCGCTCCCCGGCAGCAAGTGAGCGAGCATCGGGCACCGGGTGCGAGCTCAGGTATACCTCGGCGTCGGTGCGCGTGGTGAGCTCGCTCAGCCCTTCGCCGTCGCGTGTGATGACGAGCGTGCTTTCGATGGCGG
>DATIZW010000262.1:0-5469 GCA_035516875.1 Steroidobacteraceae bacterium | reverse complement strand
GGGCGTGGCTGCGTCTTAGCGCCTGTCGGTTCATGTTCCTGCTTTTCACCCGGCGCAACACCAGCGTCAGCCGTCAGCGCGGGGCGAGCAGCGTCACGTCGAGGAATCCGGCCTGCGCGCGGGCCGACGCGGCGCGCAGGTGATTCGAGTCGATGTAGAGCGGTAGTCCGTCCGCGCCCACCGACGGACAGCTCATCCCGGCACAGAGCGCCTCGCGCGGATCGAGGACCCTGGCACCCGTGCGAGCGGCGATCTCGCGCAGCCGGTCCATGAGCGGGGCGACGAACACGGCGAACGGCGCCGCGTCGACCGGCGCGGCACGATCGGCGCGCACAACGCGCGGCGGCTCGAGCGACAGCCGCACCCGCGGCGGGAGCAGCGAGAGCGGCGCGAAGCGCGGGGAGGTGGGATTCGAAAGCACGATGTACACCCGTCGGCCGCTCGAGGTGAGCCGGGCGAGCAGCCGCTCGAATTGCGCAAAGACGATCTGCGTTGCAGGCGAGTCGAGGCGCAGCGGCGTGCGCAGAGGATCGTTCGCGCCGTAGACACCGAAATGGCTCGTCACCGAATACTCGCCGAGCAGATAGAGCTCCCAGAAGGCGCCGAACACCACGGTGTCAACGCGGGGCTGAAAGGCCTGTGCGGTGGCATAGCTGACAAAACCAGGGCAGTCGCGCGGCTGCGCCAGGCTGTTGACTCCCGGCAGCGGCGGACACGCGGCGTACGCCAGTAATTGCGCCGAGCGTGCGGCATCGGGATACGTCTCGACCACGTAGGTGATCCGGGGCCAGTACTGCTCGAGGTGCGAGTCGCCGATGAACAGTGTCGTCGCTGCGCGGTGGCTGCGCGCCGTGAAGCTCTCGAACCCGATACGCCGGTCGACGCTCTTCTCACCCGAAACGAAATCGGTGGTCGCCGCTTCCCAGGACTGGAACGGGGCTCCGGACAGCCGACCTGGAATCCGATTCGCCGCTGTAGCCGCGCCCAACACGGTGAAGGCGACGAGACCGCCGAGCAAAGCCGGGACGACCCACGGGCCGCGTGCGCCGTAACGTATCGGCACCTCTACCAGCCGGTAGCTGGCATAGGCCGCGGCAAAAGCGAGCGCCACGATGAGCGCAATCGTCGCGGGCGACAGCTCGCGCCCGAAGATGACACGTGCGAACGTAAAGAGCGGCCAGTGCCAGAGGTACAGCGAGTAGCTCAGCCGTCCGACGAACACCACGGGCGCGAGACTCAGCAGGCGGCGGCTCACCAGGGAGTGCGGTCCCGCGCCGATCAGGAGCGCGGCGCCACCGGTCGGAACGAGGCCCCACGCGCCGGGGAAGGCGTTGCCGGCACTGAGCAGCACGGCCCCGGCAGCAATGAGCGCGAGGCCGGCGATTGCGCGCGCCTCTGCGCCGGACCACGCTGGGCCGCGGGCGGATGACGCGCGGACTGCGGCGGAGGGCGCGGGTGCACGTAACTGCCGCGCGGCGAGCCAGCCACCGAGCGCGAGCTCCCAGGCCCGCGCGCCGGGCAGAAAGAAATGGACCGCCGGGGCATACCGTGCACCCCAGATACTGATGACGAGAGAGGCTGCGATCACTGCGCCCAACACACGGAGCGTCGCGCCGTATCGCACCGCCAACACGAGCAATACGGGCCACACGAGGTAGAACTGCTCCTCGACGCCGAGCGACCACAGGTGCAGCAACACGTTGTAGCCGGCCCAGGGATCGAAGTAGCGGGTGTATCGCGCGAAGAACACGTTGGCGAGAAACGGCGTGCACCAGGCGATCGACTTGCCGAGCCAGCGGAATTCGTCAGGCAGCAGCACGAACCAGCCGCAGACAAAGCAGCCTGCCAGGACGAGCAGCAGCGCCGGGACGATCCGTCGCACGCGGCGCGCGTAGAAGCCAGTCAGCGTGAAGGTTCCTGACTCGAGGCCCGCGAGCACCAACTGCGTGATGAGATAGCCCGAGATGACGAAGAACACGTCGACGCCGATGAAACCGCCGCGGAACCACTGCGGTAGCGCGTGATACGCAATGACCAGGAAGATCGCGACGGCGCGCAGGCCATCGATGTCGGGCCGGTAGGTGCCGGGAGGCTCGAGGAGAGCAGTGCGTTCGGCGCTCGAGCGCGCCGCCAGGCGACGTCCGGGCAGCTGCCAGAGTGCCGACTCACGTTCTGCCATGGCCGCCCGACAGCAACGCGCGCACGGCCGTAGCGGCCTCGCGCGGATGCAGTCCCCTGCGCAGCTCGTAGGCCGGCAGTCGCGCCAAGTGTGACCTGAAGGCGTTCCACCCCGCCTGCCTGGCGGCGTAGCGCTGGCTGCTGGCGAGCCGGCGCAGCAACAGGCGGCGCTCGAGCGGCGCGAGCAACGGGCGGCCGCCGGCAGCTTGCGAGGATATAAACACCACTGCGCGGATTCGCAGCGACACGGTGCTGGCGCGCTGCCGCGGACGCCGCAGGTCGATCTCGAGTTTCTCGACGCCGCTGCGTCGGCGGATGACAGCCGAGCTGCGCAGCAGTGCCGCACGGTCGGCGCGATCGAGAAACCGCAGCGTGTCGCGCCGCAGGTGAAGGAAATTGGCAACTCCGCTCGCCCGCAGGCCCTGTGGGCGCACCAGCACGCTGTCCTCGGCGAGCAGATCCAGGCCGGCGAGCAGGCAGTGCAGCACGACCGTGGACTTTCCCGAGCCGCTCGGCCCCATGAGCAGCACGCCATGGCCGGCGCGGCCGACACAAGCGGCGTGCAGCGGGACGAGCCGCAGCGCGCGCGCCGCGAGCAGGTATACCGCGAACTCGAGCAGCTCGTAGCGGATGTGATAGGGATGACGCAGGTCGTGCGGTGACACCACGAGAAGCGCGGCGCGCTCTCTCACCGCGACGGTGACGAAGCTGGCGCTGCCCATGACGCCACAGAGCAGCCCGCCGCCGGCGAGCGACCGCACCGGCGGCGGCTCGCCCCGCGAGCGGCCGTGCACCCGTCGCGGCGGTGCCGCAACCAGTGTCACGCGAAAGTGCGGTGCGGCGTGCGCGACCTTATGCCGCGGCAGGCCCGCATACGCCTCGCGCACGATGCGTCGCAGCCGGCGACTGTCGGTCGCGAACTCGAACTCCGCGCCCAACACCTGCAGCCGCTCGCGAAAAGTCGCGCGCCGATGCTCGCCGAAGGGATCGGGAGGCGGCGCCGCGAGTGTCAGTCTGCGCTTGCGCATGGAGCCGCGTTTGGCCGCGTCGCGCTCAGCGAACGCCCGTCATTCGCCGGAATCCCTCCGAGCTCTCGAGCAGTCCGTCGTAGGTTCCACTGCCCATGATCCTCCCCTCGTCGAGGTGGAAGATCACATCACAGGCGCGCACCGTGCTCATGCGGTGCGCGATCAGGAGAATCGTGTAGCGCCCATGCAGGCGCGATAATGCGCTCACCAGCTCGTGCTCGGTGAGCCCGTCGAGGGCATTGGTGGCCTCATCGAGGAGCAGCACCGGCGCATTCCGATACAAGGCACGGGCAATTCCGATTCGCTGACGCTGGCCGCCGCTCAATGCCACGCCGCGCTCTCCAATACGCTGCTCGTAGCCTTGTGGCAGGGTCGCGACGAAATCCTCGAGCTGTGCCAGACGTGCCGCCTCGAGGAGCCGCCGCCGATCGAGGTCGGCGGGAGCGACGCCGAGCGCGATGTTCTGCGCGATGCTCGAATCGAGCAGAGAGATATTCTGTGGAACGTAGCCGAGGCGCGCCTGCCAGGCGGAAACGTTCGTCGCGTCGAGGGAGCAGCCGTCGACTTCCAGCAGGCCTGCGGCCGGTGTGAGCAGCCCGGCGATCAGGTCCACCAGGGTGCTCTTGCCGGAGCCGTTTGCACCGACGAGGCCGACCGTGGTGCGCGCCTGAATGCGCAGCGACACCTCGCGCAGCGCCCAGGGGCGATCCGGCGCGTAACGGTACGACACGTCCGTCAGGCGGATCTCGCGCGCCGGGCGTTCGCGCCATTCGCCGCCGCTGCGCGTGCGACTCGTTTGCGTGCTCGCGCGTTGGGCCGCCCGGGCCCGGCGCAGGTCGGCGCTGATCCCCTCGAGCGCGGGCCGGTCGGCGCGGATCCTGACGATCGAGGCGAACACCTGCTGCAGTGTCGGCAGCAGCCGGTAGACGGCAAACGCCAGGAATGTCAGTGACCCAAGCCGCGGCCCGACACCGCCGTCCTGGCCGATGAGGACCAGCGACACGGCGACGATGCCGGCCGCGGCCACGCACTCCATGATGTAGCGGGGAGTCTGTCCCACGATCTGACTCTGGGCGGCGGCTTGCAGGAACGCCTGGCTGGCGCGGCGGAAATTGTCGCGAAAAAACTCCTGGGCCTGCAGGACGATGACCTCCTTGATGGCGCCGAAGCTCTCGCCGACGATCTGCGTCGTTTCGCCGGCGAAGCGGGACTGGGCCTCGCCGATGCGCAGCAAGCGGTTGCGCACCACGAGATAGATCAGGCCATAGCCACCGGCGAGGGCGGCGAAGGTGACCAGGGCCAGCCACGGCCTCAGCAGCAGAATCGAGACCACGATCAGAGCCGCGGTGACGGTGCTGGTGACGAGTGTGAAGAGCTGCTGCAGAACGCCAAGCGTTGCGCGGGTGGTCTCGAAGACCACGTTATTGAGGAGTGCGCTGCTGTTGGTCGAGGCGTGCGCGAGGTAAGGCCAGGCGAGATATTCGCCGAATAACGTGGTCTGCAGCTCGTTGCCGATACGCAGGGCCAGCCGGTTGAACGCCAACAGGCCGAGGAAGTTGACGAGATTCGCGATCAGGACCACCGCGGCGAAGCCGATGCCCAGTGCCAGAGTGAAGCTGCGGGTGCCGGAGAAGCCGCCCTGCAGGTAGAGCCGGTGCAGCACGGCGCTGCGTTCGATGAGCTGCGGGTCGCCGAGCACCGCGAAGAACGGTGTGATGGCAGCGATACCGCTTACGGTCGAGAACGCCATGGCGAGCGACACGACCTGCATCGTGAGGACAGCGCGCCGGTGTCGCGGCGTCAGCATCGCCCAGATCTCGGCGGCGAGTCTCATCGGGCAGCGGGCTGAGGCTGACTCACTGCCGCGCGCCGCCGTAACGCCGGCGCACCGTGCGCGCGCTCGAGTGCATCGTGGTACATCGCCGCGAGTTTCGCGCCGAGCGCGGTCAGCGACAGCTCACGCTCGAAGTGCGCACGCACGACGCGCCGTGCATCGGTGCCGGTCTGCTCCGCCACGGCCTTGAGCGCCGCGCACAGGACCGACCGATCGCCGCACGGCCAGAGCTTGCCGACGGCGCCCGCGCCAGTCAGGGCACGAAACGAGGGGATGTCGGTGATCACCGGAGGCAGCCCGCAGGCGAGCGACTCGATCAGGGAGTACCCGCTCCCTTCCCGGTGACTGCCGAGCACGAAGATGTCGGCCGCGCGCATCAACTGCTCGACACGCTCGTGCGCCACCCGTCCGAGCAACCGTACCCGCTCG
>DATIZW010000261.1:0-5086 GCA_035516875.1 Steroidobacteraceae bacterium | reverse complement strand
TCTGCTCGAAATAGCCGAACAGGTGACCCTGGCTGGTGTGATCGTGCAGCGGGTCGGCGCTGCCATCGGGCGAATCGATGCCGACATCACTTTCCTTGTAATCGCCGGTGAGGTAGTAGCTGAAGCTGCCGCCGCTGCCACCATACTCGAACGCCGGCTGGATGGTGCCGAAGCTGCCGCCATAGACCGATACGTAGCCCCCCGGCTGCAGCAGGCCGCTCGGGGTGGACACGTCGATGATCCCTGCGGTGCGCAGGCCGTACTCCGCCGGCAGTGCGCCGGTGATGAGGCTCACTGAGGAGATCAGCCGTGGACTCAAGGTCTGGCTGAAGACGCTGATGCCCTCCGGCAGGATCACGCCGTTGAAGCGGTATTGCAGGTCGTTGTGGTCACCGCGCACGTGGATCTGCCCGAATGAGTCCTGCACCACGTCCGGCATCTGCAGCAGGACCTGGTTGAGCTGCTGGTTCTCGCCACCGGGGGCTGCGGCGATGGCCTGGCTGTCGATGGTGTAGGTCGATGCGCCGGTCTGCGTCTGGATCTCGGAACGAGCCTCATTGAGGCGCTTCGCCGTGACGACGACAGTCGCCAGAGAGCCGCCTGTGCCCGGCGAGGCATCGGCGGGAGCTGCGGCGGTCGCGGCGGCGGCATCGGTGCGACCCGTGGGTGAGGCCGAGGCGTCCGTATCGGCAGCCTGGCTGAGCCGCGGCGCGGATGCCGCGGCCAGGAACATCAAACCGGCAGCCACGGCACGCGTGGCGGCGCGCGATCGCAAAGAGAGCATAAACGACTCCACAGCAACTGAAATGACAGGCGGCGCCCCCTCGTGCAGGAGCCGCTTCCATGGGGATCAGGAGCTCAGTTCAGACTTGCGGAGGACCGCGGCTGCGCGGGGTCGGAGGCGCGGTGCAGGCGATCGCGTAGCACGGAGCGGGAGTAACCAGAACCGCGGCAGGAGAGGTAGCGACCTGGCCGCCATCGGCTGCCATCGGATTGGCGATCTGCGCGAACGCCTCACAGGTCGGACAGATCGCCGCGTCGAGCCCCAGCGACTGCGCGCGCAGCACCGTGCCGGTAGCACGGTCGCCGTGGGTCAAATGCCCGAGCTCGTGCAGCACGGCGCCGTGCTGGACCAGTACCAGCAACAACGCCAAAACCCAGGAAAGCGACGCTCTACGCATAGTTGACAATAATCGGCCGCACGGCCGGGGCGGAGTCTAACGCGCCACATAATCCGTTTACCAGCAGCAAACGCTGCGGCCTGCGACCAAAGTCGCAAACTGCGAACCAGCGCGCGGCTCCCCCAACTCGGCAGGCAGGTTCGGCAACTGGCTCGACCGGTGTGTCCGGGAACGATCGCGAACCTCAGCTGCGCGCAGCGTCGGTCAGCGCGCCGGCGGCATCGATGATGCCGTGCCGCTCGAGCCAGGCGCGCGCGTCCTGCGCATCATGCTCGAACCAGGCGGCCGTGCTGCCGAGCCGGAAGCTGTAGCCCCAGGCGTCCATGTCGGCGAACAGCCGCTCGCGCCTCACCGCCGGCAGCAGACCGGCGAGCAGCACCTGCAGGTAGCACACCGCACATTCCTCGGGGTCGTCGCCACCGGCGTCGCGATCGAGGCCGGCGCGCCGCTGCGGCGTCATGCACACGTAGTGACTCGCCTCGTGCAGCAGCGAATGCACCGGTGTATCGAGGCGCGCGTAGAGGCGATCGCCGTGCAGGCCCGCCTCGCTCTCACCCCAGTAGGAGCCGGGGATGCGCGCGCCGACCGCGACCAGCGTCAGCTGCAGGCCGTAACGCTGCAGCAGCAGCGCGAGCGCGGTGCGGTCGATGCCGCTCAACAACAGCACCGGCACTGCAGCAGTATCCGGCATGGCGTCGGCCTTCAGCCCCGCGCGCGCCGCGCGCCCTAAAGGCTCGACAGCTGCCGCACGAGTCGGTCGGCGAGATCGCGCGCCATGTCCTCGCGCAGGATCGCCTCCTCGTGGCCCTTGGCGAGCAACAGCGTCTCCTGGAAGCTGTAGCTGCGTGTCGCGGTCAGTTCCTGCGTCGCCAGCAGCTCCTTGCCGCCGGCACTCACCGAGAAGGCGACCGTGTAGGTCACTTCATACTGATTCGGCTGGTTGAGCGCCGATACCGAGCTCACACGACGCACCACGTTGTCCTTGAGGATGCTCACCACGGCGGATGCCTTGCTCTTGTCCTGCGCGAGCTGCGCGCCATTCGACAGCAGTGCGTGCCGCAGGCTCTGGATGAAATCGCTCTGCCCGTCGGGCGCCTCGACGTAGGGATTCTTCACCACCGCCGGCAACGAGGCGTGGCCCTGCAGATGGAAGCCGCAGCCGCCGAGGAGCGAGGTGGTCGCGAGCAGCGCAAGCCACCGCAACATCAAACTACCACGTTGACGAGCTTGCCCGGCACGACGATCACGCGGCGCACCGCCTTGCCGGCGATGAAGCGCTGCACGTGCTGGTCCGCGAGCGCCGCCGCGCGCACCGCGGCCTCGTCGGCCTGCACCGCAACGTTGATGTGCGCGCGCAGCTTGCCGTTAACCTGCACGACCATGCTGTGCGTCTCCTGCGCGAGCGCTGCCGCATCGGGGCGCGGCCAGGGCTCGTCGATCAGCGCGCTGCTGAAACCGAGCGCCTGCCAGAGCGCATGACAGACATGCGGGGTGATGGGCGAGAGGATCAGCACCGCGAGGCTCAGCGCCTCCTGACGCACCGCCCGGCCCTGCGCACTGGCATCCGCGAAGCGCTGAATCGAGTTGAGCAGCTCCATGACTGCGGCAATCGCGGTGTTGAAATTGCGCCGCCGCCCGATGTCATCGGTGGCCTTGGCGAGTGTCTGGTGCGCGGCACGCCGCAGCTCGCGCTGCGCGGCGCTGAGTGCGGCCGGCTCGAGCGCCGCAACGGTACCCGCAGCCACGTGCTCGTATACCGCGTGCCACAGGCGCCGGATGAAGCGTGAGGCGCCCTGCACGCCCTCGTCGGACCATTCGAGCGTCTGCTCGGGGGGCGAGGCGAACATGATGAAGAGCCGCGCGGTGTCGGCGCCGAAGCGCGCCACCAGCCCTTCCGGGTCGACGCCGTTGCCCACCGACTTCGACATCTTCCCCAGGCCCTCGTGGATGAGCGGCACGGTACCGAGCTCGTCGGTCACGGCCTCATACAGCGCGGCGCCGTCGGCCGCGCGGCGCACCTCGACGTCCACCGGGTTGAAGTAGCGCTTGCGTCCGTCGGCGGGCTGGTAGGAATAGATGTGATTGAGCACCATGCCCTGGGTGAAGAGGTTGCTGAAAGGCTCGCCGAAATCGAGCATGCCGAGATCGCGCATCACCTTGGTCCAGAAGCGCGAGTACAACAGGTGCAGGATCGCGTGCTCGATGCCGCCGATGTACTGATCCACGGGCAGCCAGTACTGCACGCGCGCATCCACCATCGCCGCGGCAGCGTCCGGGCACGCATAGCGCATGAAGTACCACGAGGAATCGACGAAGGTGTCCATGGTGTCGGTCTCGCGCCGTGCCGGCTGGCCGCATTCGGGACAGGTGCACTCATAGAACTGCGGTGACTTCGCCAGTGGATTGCCGCTGCCGTCGGGCACCAGGTCCTCCGGCAGCAGCACCGGCAGCTGCGCTTCGGGTACCGGTACGGCACCGCAGGCGCCGCAGTGAATGATCGGGATCGGACAGCCCCAGTAGCGCTGGCGGGAGATGCCCCAGTCGCGCAGACGATACTGCACGCGCTTGCGGCCGAGGCCCTTCCTCTCCAGGGCCGCGGCGATGGCGTCGACGGCCTCACGGAACTCGAGTCCGGAGAACTCCCCGGAGTTCACGGTGATGCCGTACTCGGCGTAGGCGGGCACCCACGGTGCGCGCACCGCCTCATAGGCACCGCGCGCGGAGCGCACCACCGTGGTCACCGGCAGAGCGTTCTGCAGCGCAAACTCGAAATCGCGCTCGTCGTGCGCGGGCACGCCCATGACCGCGCCCTCGCCGTACGCCATGAGAACGTAGTTGGCGACCCAGATGGCGAGCGGCTGTCCGGTGAACGGGTGCAGTACGTGCAGCCCCGTGGGCAGGCCCTTCTTCTGCTGCGTTGCGAGCTCCGCCTCGTTGACGCTGCCGTGACGACACTCCTCGATGAACGCAGCGAGCGCCGCGTCGTGGCGCGCGGCGGCGAGTGCCACCGGATGCTCGGCGGCGATCGCGAGAAAAGTGGCGCCGAACAGCGTATCCGCGCGGGTGGTGAACACCTTGAGCGCGCCGTTCGCGCCCACCAGGCGGACGGTGTCCGGGGCATAAGGAAAGGCGATCTCGCAACCTTCGCTGCGACCGATCCAGTTGGCCTGCATCACGCGCACGCGCTCGGGCCAGCCGCTCAGCGCATCGAGTGCCTCGAGCAGCTCGTCCGCATAACGCGTGATCGCCAGGTAGTACATGGGGATCTCGCGCTTCTCCACCGGCGCCCCGGTGCGCCAGCCGCGGCCGTCGATGACCTGCTCGTTGGCGAGCACCGTCTGATCGACCGGATCCCAGTTGACGACTCCGGTCTTACGGTAGGCGAGACCATTTGCCAGCATGCGCAGGAACAGCCACTGGTTCCAGCGGTAGTAGTCCGGGTCGCAGGTCGCGATCTCGCGCCGCCAGTCGATGGCGAAGCCGAGCGACTTGATCTGCGCGCGCATGTGCGAGATGTTCTGGCGCGTCCAGCGCGCCGGCGGCACGCCGTTGCTGATGGCGGCGTTCTCGGCCGGCAGCCCGAATGCGTCCCACCCCATGGGCTGCAGGACGTTGTATCCCTGCATGCGCAGGTAGCGGGCCAGCACGTCACCGATGGTGTAGTTGCGCACGTGCCCCATGTGCAGCCGCCCGGACGGGTACGGCAACATCGACAGGCAATAGAATTTCGGCCGCGAGGTGTCCTCGTCCACCTCGAAGGCACGTCGCTGGTCCCAGTACTGCTGCGCGGCGCGCTCCACCGCCGCGGGATCGTAGCTTTCTTGCATCGTTCTTTAGGGCAGGCGCAGCGGCACGAAGATCTGGGCGTCCTCCCGTTGAATCAGCAGCGCCACGTTCTTGCCCGC
>DATIZW010000260.1:0-5207 GCA_035516875.1 Steroidobacteraceae bacterium | reverse complement strand
CCGAGTCGAGCTCGATGTAACGCTGCGCCGCGTGCGTCGGCTCATCGAGCGGCAGCGCGAGGTCGGTGCGCATGAGCAGCCCGCGGGCGATCTCCTCGACACCCGCCTCGCTGAGCGGTATCTGGCGCAGCAGGCATGCCTTCACACGGGTGAGCTCGTCCGTTCCAACCGGTGTGTTCTGCATGGTGGCAATCTCGCGGGCCACCATATCGGCGGCCTTGACCACGTTGTCGGGGTCGCTCGCGTATTCCACCAGGTAGACGCTGCGCGTTCGGCCTGCCTGCAACAACGATTCCACCCCGTACACGAGGCCGGAGTTCTTGCGCAGATCGATACTGAGGCGCGTCGCGTAGAAGCTGCCGCCGAGTACGGCGTTGCCGAGCGCCAGCGGGTAGTAGTCGGGATCGGAGCGCGACAGCGCCAGATTCTGTGCAAGCAGCACGCGGTCCTGCACGCGACTCGCATCCGGCACCGTCACCGTCCGCGGCGCGTTGGCGGGCGCTGCCGGCAGGTCGACCACCGGCCTGGGTCCGCTCGCCATCCAGCCGCCGAAGTACTTGTCGATCGCCGCCCGCGCCGCACCCGGGTCCACCTTGCCGATGACCACGATAGTGGTGAGATCGGGGCGGAACACGCTCGTGTAGTAGCCGCGCACGGCGGTGGCGTCCAGCGAGCGCACCGTCTCGGGCGTCGACATCCGCAGGCTCGGGTCCTCCGGCGGATAGAGCGCGCCGCGCAGCGACCGCTGCATGAGGAAACCGGGGCTGGCGTTGCGCGCGGCCACCCCGAGCGCCACCTGGCCGCGAATGACCTGCAGGGCTTGCGCCGGCAGTGCCGGATGCAGTTCGTTGTCGGCGAGCAGCTCGACCGCCCGGTCGAAGTGCTCCGCCAGGGCCTGCGTGGAGAAGTCCGTGCCGGCGTGCTCCCGCGCGCCGATCGCATCCAGCGCCTGTTGGAATGCCACGCGATCGAGTTTCTCGCTGCCGTACGTGAGCAGCTGCTCGAGCACCTGCGAGACGCCCTCCTGTCCCTTGGGCTCCTCGGTCTCGGGACGATTGCGGATGTGGCCGTGCACTGTCACGGTGTCGCTCACATCCTCGGTCTGCACGATCAGCGTCAACCCGTTGGCTAGCGTGCTCACCAGCGGGTGCAGGGTCGACGGCGGCACCTCGAGCCGCTCGAGCGCCTTCTGCGCCCAGGGTGGCAGCGCAGTCGGGTGCGCCTCACCGAGCGAGATCGCCTCCTGTCCGCCGAAGCCGGCATGGGTCGCCACCGGCGCCCCCGAGCCGCGCGGCTGCATCACGCCGGTAACCGCGTGATCGAGATTCAGGTACTTGGCCGCCACACGATTGACGTCGGCGACCGTGACGCGCTCGATGCGGGCCAGATCGTCGTCGGGGGAGGACAGCCCGTACAGTGCCAGCGCGTCCGACCATACCGAGGCGAGCTCCGGGATCGAGTTGCGCTGAAACTGTGCGGCACTGCGTTCCTGCAGCTTCGCGGCATCCACCAGCTCCGGGGGCACTCCCTCGCGGGCGACGCGCGCGAGGATTGCGCGCACCTCGCGCTCGAGCGAGTGCGGATCATCGCCGCTGGTGAAGGAGAGCACCGCGTAGGCGAGGCTCGCCTGCGGTAACGGGTCGAGCTCGAACTCCGCTGCGATCGCTTTGCCCTGCGGCACGAGCCCGTACAGTTCGAAGCGCCGGCTGCTGAGTACGTCCGCGAGCACCTCGAGAGCGGCGAAATCGTCGTCGCGTGGCCCGGGCGCGCGCAGCGCGAGCATGAGCGTGCCGTTCGGGCGATCGGTGTCGATTGTGAACGAGGTCGGCTGCACGGTGCGCAGGTGGACCGCGGGTTTCGGCGGCAGCTTCTTCGCCGGGATATCGCCGAACAGCCGCCGTACTTCATCGAGCGTCGTGGGCGGATCGATGTCACCGGCGATCACCAGGATGGCGTTGTTGGGTGCATACCAGGCATCGTGGAAGCTTTTCAGCATCGCTGCCGTGGTCTTGTCGAAGGACGGCCGGGTGCCGAGCGCGTCGTGGGCATAAGGCGTGCCGGCGAACATGCGCGCGCGCAGCTTCTCGTATAGCCGATACGCAGGCTCGGACAGGTCCTGCGCCACCTCCTGCTCGATCGCGCCGCGTTCCTGACTCCACTCCTTGGGGGTGTCGAGCACCGCGCGCATGCGCAGCGCCTCGATGTGCAGCGCCACGTCGAGATCTTCCGCCGGCACCGTGAACAGGTACTGCGTCAGGTCCTCGCGGGTGTTGGCGTTGAAGTCGCCGCCGACGATGCTGCCGATGTCGGCGAGCTGGTCGGCAGTCAATCCCGGACTACCGCGGAACATCATGTGCTCCTCGGCGTGCGCCGTGCCGGGGAAGCCGGGCGGTGCCTCATCCGAGCCGACCAGATAGTTGATCGAAGTGGCGACCACCGGCGCGAGCGCGTTGCGCACGATGACTACGCGCAGTCCGTTGCCGAGCGTGGCCCGCAGTACACCGCTCGCGACGTCTGCCGCCGACTGAGCTTGCGACACAGTCGCGGAGTGAGCGGGCGGCGCCGCCGCGGCTGTCGCGCCGGAGAGCAGCGCGGTCAGAGCGGCGAGGAGCACCGTCGCCGGTCGCTCCCGGCGCTTCGTCTCGTCGTGCGGCATACGGATCCTGGGATCGGCAAGTGGGCCGTCAGTATATGCGATCACCCGCCCCCGCCATCTTTTGCCACAAATCATCCGCAGCGTGACGCTTTTGCATCACCGGCGACGCTGTCGCGCACGCTCAAATGGTAGCCGTAACCGGACGGAGCACCGTTCCCATACAACTGCAGCGAGAGGAGAGATCATGAGAGCGAATACAGCGAGGCGCAGCGTGGCGTGGAACGCGGCACTGGTGGCTTGCTTCGCGATGCGCGCGGCACTCGCCGCCGGCGCGGGCGACCAGCGCGGCCAGGGATCGAAGCAGGAAGACGCCGGCGCGGTAGCCGGCATCGCGGTCGGCGCACTTGCGGCGGGGCCGGCGGGGGCGGTGCTCGGCGCCGGTGTCGGCGCGCTGCTCGGCGAGCGCTACCATCGGCAGGCGCAATCCGCCACAGCGCTCAAGGAGAAACTGGCGAGCAGCGAGGCCGAGCGCGAGCGCCTGCTCGAGAACGTGGCGCGGCTCGACAGCTCGCTCGCCGAGGAGAAAGTGCGCGGTGAGCAGCTCGACGCGACGCTCGCCCGCACGGACGAGCTCGGCCTCGACGTGAGCTTCCGCACCGACGACGATTCGGTCACGGCGCAGGCGATGTCGCCGCTGCTGAAGCTTGGCGCCCTGGTGGCTTCGCTCCCGCAGGCGCAGCTGCTGGTCGCAGGCTATGCCGATCCCCGCGGCTCCGTAACCTACAACGATGCGCTGTCCTTGCGCCGCGCCGAATGCGTGGCCGCGGTCCTCGGCGCCGCCGGGGTAGCGCGCGAGCGCATCGTGATCGAGGCGCACGGCAAGAGTGCCTCCGCCGCTGAAGATGGCGACCTCGACGCCTATGCGTTCGAGCGGCGCGTGACGGTGCGCGTGCAGCTGCCGTCCACGGCACAGGTGGCCCGCCGTGAATAGCGGCGGCGACGGCCGGCGGGGCGCGCTGCCGGAAGCCGCCTCCGCGGCGCGTCTTCGCGCTAGAATTTCCTGGCATGAGCACCTCTGCACCATTTGCATGAGCAGCGCGATCGTCCGCCTCGAGGGGCCCGTGAGCGAGGAGGTGTCCGAGCCGCCCGCCGAGCGGCTGCTCACCGGCACTCCGGAGCTCACGGTGCGCAACTACTTTTCCGACACGACGCAGCAATTCTTCGCCGGCCGCTGGTCGGCGACGCGCGGCAAGTGGCGCGTGCGCTATACCGAGAACGAGCTATGCGTGATGACCGCCGGCCGCGTGATCATCGAAAGCCTGAGCGGCGAGCGCAGCACCTTCGGACCGGGTGATGCGTTCGTCGTCCCGGCCGGCTTCGCCGGCAGCTGGGAGGTCGTCGAGGACTGCGAGAAGATCTACGCGATCTTCGAGGCGCGCAGCTGAGCCCCTCAGCCCCGCATCACCTGACATAACCCGCTCTGCCCTTGATGTCCGTCGCAGAACCGCGACGGCTTCCTTCATCAGTCGGGCCGGCGGTGGGAAGGTGTGCGTTGGTCGCAGTCCGCTGGTGAGCTTTCCGGAGGTGTGTCGTGGAGACCGTTACCGTCGCTGCCTCGCGCAGCAGCGCGTTCAGTCTGTCGGAGATGGAAATGCTGGTCGGCAGCGCCATCGTGATCGTGGTGCTGGCCTGGATGGTGCTCGCACGCATTCGTCGCGATCGTCACGAGCCGCACGGCTGAAATCCCTGACCGCAGCTCGCGGGCCTTCCGCCCGAGCCTGCGGTGCCGAATTCCACACCCGCAACCCGTAGCGGGGCACGCTGAGAGCGCGCTTCGCGCGCAGCTGATTGCGCGCCTTGGGGAGCAAGCGCACTGATAAATAAACTGGACAATACCGACGCCTGGAGGGATATTTCCGGGCCCGTTGTCTAAGATCCTAAACACCATGAACATCGACGTCGGTGCGCGGCTGCGCAGCGTCCGTACGACGTTTGGCCTCTCCCAGCGCGAGCTCGCGCGCCGGGCGGGGGTGACGAACGGCCTCATTTCCCTCATCGAGCAAAACCGCGTAAGCCCCTCGGTGAGCTCTCTCAAGAAGGTGCTGGATGGCGTACCCATGTCGCTCGCGGAGTTCTTCACGCTCGACTTGAGCGCGGCGCCGCAGGCGTTCTTCACCGCCGAGGAGTTGCTCGAGCTCGGCAATTCCGCGGTCTCGCAGCGGCTGGTCGCTGCGCAGCGGCCGGGGCGGCAGCTGACGCTGCTGCACGAGCGCTACGCTGCCGGATCCGCGACCGCCGAGGAGATGCTCGCGCATCGCGGCGAGGAGGCGGGCGTCGTGATCCGCGGGCGCATCGAGCTCACCGTGGGCGGAGCCACGCGCGTGCTCGGGCCCGGCGAGGCTTATTATTTCGCGAGCCAGCTGCCGCACCGCTTCCGCAACGTCGGCCGCGAGCCCTGTGAGATCATCAGCGCCTGCACTCCGGCGACTTTCTGAAGGGCGAGACCCAACCTCATGAGCGCTAAACCCGAAACCATATCCTGGCACGAGCGCGCCCGCATGCTCGAGTTCCGCACTCAGGCCTTCATCGACGGGCGCTACCTCGATGCGGC